>CANJKG010000023.1 GCA_947474775.1 Caulobacteraceae bacterium
GATGCGCCTGAACTTCCGCGTCCTGGCCGCCGGGCTCTGGGCTTGCGCGACGCTCGCCGCGCAGGCGCAGGCCGCGAGCCCGCCTCCGCCCGAGCCGCGCTTCCATCACGTGCACATGAACGTCGTCGCCCCGGACCGTTCGGCCAGGTACTTTGCCGATGTCTTCCCGACTACCCGTGTGACGCAATGGGGCGGGGTCGCCGCCCTGCAGGCGGAAGACGCCTTCATCCTGTTTACCAAGGTCCCCAGGCCCGCGATCTTCGCGTGGGACACGGCGCTCTGGCACATCGGCTGGAACAGTCCGGACGTGGCCGCCGACCATGAGCGGATCGCCGCGACGGGGGTCCGATTCTTCCGCACCCCGCCGCCCAGCGCGCACATGGTCAGCCCCGACAACCTGGACGTGGAGATCTCGCTCAAGTCGCCCATCAGCGGCGGCGCCACGCCTACCGCCTTCAACCACGTGCACCTGATGAGCGAGGCCCCGCTCTGCGCGGCCGACTGGTACGTCTCGGTCCTCGGCCTGCGGCGGGGCGTGGAGACCGGCCGCGACGGCCCTGACTGCCGCGTTCCCCTGACGCCCCGGCGCGATCCCGGCAACCAGATCCACAGCCCCAGCGCCCGCCTCTACGCCGGCGACGTGATGATCATCATCTTTCCCAACCAGGCGCTGGAGCCGTTCTCACCGACGCCAGCGGCGCGGCCTTCGCCGCTCGTCTCGACCAAGGGCCGCCTGCTCGATCACATTGCCTTCACCGCCCCTGACCTGGACGCCGAGGAGAGGCGGCTGCGCGCCAACGGCGTGAAGATCGTCCGTAGGCCGCGGCCGATTGCCGGCTCGATGCAGCGCGCGATGATGATCGAGGGACCGGATTCCATCCGCATCGAGCTGATCGAGTCGGCCAGGAGGCAATAGGATCTATGCGCATCCTGCCGGGGCCGCGATCCGCCCAGGCGTTTCCCCGGTGTAGGCGCCGTGCTCGTGGACGGGTGCGCCGTTAACGATCGTGTAGGCGACGCCCTGCGCCGGCATGACGAAACGCCGCCCTCCGCCGGGCAGGTCCGATCTCAGCACGCCCCGCCGCCCCGACCCCACGGTGTCCGCGTCGAAGATCGCGATGTCCGCCGCCTTGCCCGCCGCCAGCCGGCCGCGATCGGCCAGCCCGAACAGGTCCGCCGGCTCGGACGTCAGACGCGCCACCGCCCGCTCCAGAGGCATGACCTCTCTCTCCCGCACCCAGTGACCCAGCAGGTAGGTCGGATAGCCGGCATCGCACAACTGGTCGAGGTGCGCGCCGCCGTCGGACAGCGCGATCAGCACCCGTGGGTCAGACACAAGCCGTCCCAGGCGGTCTTCGTCCGTGTTCAGGATTGGCGCCACGAACCGCATGCGGAGGTCGTCTTCCAGCGCAAGGTCGAGCAGGAACTCGAACCCGCTTGCGCGTCCCCGCTCTGCCGCCACATTGGCGATGGTCTTGCCCTCAAGCGCCTTCAGGGCCGGCGATTGGGTCTCGCTGATCTCCACATGCTCGCACGACCGGAACGCCGGTCCCGACGAGCCCGCGCGCACCTCGTCGCAGAATACCCTCCGGAACTCCGGGTCCGCATAGAGCCGCTTCTGCGCCTCCACCGACTGGTTCAGCACCCGCGCCGTCGAGGGTCGCGAGGCGAACACGAATGGGTTGCGCAGGTCGAAGGAGAACAGCATCGGCCGGCAGGAAATCTGCGGAACGGAACCCCGCCTGTGCAGGGGCGCATGACGGTCCAGGGTTCGGAAGGCGCTCTCCGGATCGTCGCCGCGGATGAACAGCCCCAGCCAGGTGACCGGCCGCCCGCTCCTCTCCAGCAAATTGTCGAGCAAGGCGTAGTCGCGCTCGTTCAGCTCGCCGGAGATGTGGGTCATGGTCAGCCCGCGCCCACACCGCTTGAGCACATCCGCGTAGGCGGAAAGCTCGTCCTGGTCGGCGAGGCGGCAGGCCAGCGGCCGTCCGCCCCAGCCTACGTCAATGCCGCTGATGCTGGTGGAGAAGCCCAACGCGCCCGCCGCCATGGCCTCCGCCAGCATCGCCTGGATGCGGTCCCGTTCGTCGGCAGTCGCAGCCCGCTCCACCGAGTCCTCGCCCAGCACCCAGTGGCGGAACGGCGTCAGCGCCGCCATGAACCCAATGTTCAGCGCCACCCCACGGCGCAGCGTGGCGGCCATGTAGCTGGGGAAGTCCTCCCAGTCCCACGGCAGGCCGGCCTGAAGCGCCCGCAACGGGATGGATTCCAGGTTCACCAGGTCGCCGGCCAGGATGTCGCGCGACTCCGGCCTGCAGGGCGCGACGCCGACGCCGCAGTTCCCTGTCACCACCGTCGTCACCCCGTGCCAGGACGAAGGCGAGACCTCCGGATCCCAGCAGACTTGGGCGTCATAGTGCGTGTGTGGATCGATAAAGCCAGGCGCCACGATCAGCCCCTCGGCGTCGATCGTCCGCTTGGCCGTCCCGCTCACGTCGCCGATCTCTACGATCCGGCCGTCTGACACCGCCACATCAGCCCGCCGCCGCGGCGCGCCGGTCCCATCCACCACTAGCCCGTTCCGAATCACCAGATCAAAGGTCATTTCGGCTCCATCAAGCCTGCCGGTGGATGCGGGCGCCCCAGACGTCGTCCAAGTCATAGTGCGGCCCAGGCGGCTCCACAAACAAAGGATTGGACGAATGTACTGTCCCCGTGTGTTGCTGTTCGCAACGACATCGCCATCCTCGGGAGCTATCCATGGTGGAGTTGGCCACGCTTGAACGCGTCCCGCCGCACGTCCGTGACGATCTGGTCTACGACTTCGACTATCTCAACGATCCGGGGCTGGCGGCGGGCCTGCACGCCCGGCTCAGACAACTCCACGATGTCGCCCCGCCGATCTTCTACACTCCCTGCTATGGCGGCCATTGGGTGGTGATCGGCCATGCCGCCAACTACGCGGTCTCCCAGAACCCGGACCTGTTCCGCAGCAGCCAGACCCACCCCGGGCAGTACGACCAGATTCCCATCAACATCGACCCGCCCCAGCATACCGCTTACCGCCTGCCGCTGATGCAGCTGATGACACCCCGGCGCATCCAAGCGTTGGAGGGCGACATGCGCGCGCTCGCCGCCAGCCTAATCGACACGGCGCTCGCGAAGGGACGTTGCGAGTTCGTCGCCGATTTCGCCGAGCCCATGCCGGTAACCATCCTCATGCGGCTGGTGGGCATCCCCACCGACCGCATGCGGGAATTCCGCGACTGGGCGATTCGGGTCATCTCCACGCCGGACCAGGCCGAACGGCTGGCGATCAAGATGCAGGTGGCTCAGGTGATGCGCGAGGTGGTCATGGAGCGGATGCGCGCGCCCCGGGACGACATCATGAGTGGCCTGATAGCGGCCCGGGTGGACGACCGCGCGCTCAGCTTGGACGAGCTGGTCAGCTATGGCGTCATCCTGTTCCTGGCCGGCCTCGATACGGTGACCAACTCGCTCGCCTTCGCATTCAAGCAACTGGCCGAGGACGAGTCCCTGCAGACCCGGCTTCGCGCCGATCCATCGCTGATCCAGGAATCGCTGGAGGAGATGATGCGCCTCAACTCCGTCTCCTCGGTGAGTCGCCGGGCCGACCGCGACGCCACCTTCGAGGGCGTCCGGTTCAAAGCTGGCGACCGCCTCATGCTGATGCTGCCGGCCGCCAACCTCGATCCCAAGGCTTTCGACGATCCGGAGGCCTTCAGGGTCGACCGCAAGGGCCACATGGCCTTCCAGACCGGCATCCACCGCTGTGTCGGCTCGCACCTCGCCAGACGCGAGATGCGGATCGCCATCGAGGAGTGGCTCCGCCGCGTCCCAACCTTCCGGATCGACCCCCAGCGCCAAGTCAGGTTCCATCCCGCCCTGGTGATGTCCGTCGACGAACTGCCTTTGACCTGGGCCTGAGAGTCACGTCAAAGGGTGCGCAGCTCGCCCAGGGCGTTCTCGGCGAACCGGTCCAGGCGCTCCAGGAACGGCCCCACCTCACTGAAGCCCTTCAGCTGGTTGAAGTGGACGTTCAATCCTGTGGCCCCGGCCTTGCGCCACGTCTCGGCGCTGCGCAGCACGTCGTCCCGCGACATCTCGGGCAGGCATTTGATCATGCCCATGATCGTCAGCTCGCCGAAATCGCGCCCGGCTTTGTCCATCTTTTCGCGCAGCGTCGGGACGGCCTCGGTCATTTGCTCATGGCTCATCAGCGGCTGCCGGCCCTGCCCGAAGCGAACCACCCGGGCCATGGCGTGCTCATTGTTGCCGCTCAGCCAGCCGAACAGCGCCATCCTCTCAAGGTTCAACCCGGAGGGATCGAAGCAGCGTTAGCCGGCCGCAGAATTAGCCTGCCGCAAACACCGCCTTCGCCAAATCGTGGTTGCGGGCGGACCCGCAAGCCCGCTTCATGGCCGGGGTTGGCTCGGCTAAAGTCAAGACGGCTCTGAAAGAGAAGGGGGAGGGCGCGCGCGCCTGGGCGGCTTCAACCGCCCGTCGTCGCCGCCGACGCAGCATGAGCACCGAGACACAACCGGCCTACAAGACGATCGGTAAGCTCACCGGCTGGGCCGCGCTCGGCGTGGTGCTGCTGTTCTATATTCTCTCCTACCTGGACCGCACCCTGCTCTCCCTGATGGTGGAGCCCATCCAGGCCAGCCTGAAGATCAGCGACACCCAAATTGGCCTGCTGCAGGGGGCCTCCTTCGCCCTGTTCTACGCCTTCGTCGGCCTGCCCGTGGGCTGGGCGGTGGACCGCTATTCGCGGCGCTGGATCATCTTCATCGGCGTGGTGGTGTGGTCGATAAGCACGGCCTGTTGCGGCCTGGCGCGCAGCTTCCTGAGCTTGGGACTCGCCCGGGCCGGCGTCGGCGCGGGGGAGGCCACCCTGGCGCCAGCCGCCTTCTCATTGATGCCGGAGTGGTTCCCCCGCAAGCGGCTCGCGGCGGCCATCGGCGTCTACTACATGGGCTCGAACCTGGGAGCCTCATTGGCGCTGTTCATCGGCGGGGTGACCATCGCCTCCATCGACAAATCCAAAGGCCTGACGCTTCCGGGCGTGGGTCTGCTGGAGACCTGGCAGACGGTGTTCATCGTGCTGGGCGCGCCCGGGGTGCTGCTGGCCTTCCTGGTCTTCCTGGTGCGCGAGCGTATCGGCTCGCGCGTGGCGGGCGTGGAGGTGGCTCAGGCCGCGACCTGGGGCGAATTCTTCCAGTTCTTCCGTCGCCGCCGGGCCGTGGTGATCTGCCACCTGGTGGGGTTCCCGCTCCTTGCGCTGGCGATCCTGGCGCTGGGGGCATGGTCGCCGGCCTACATGGGACGCCAGTTCGGCTGGGAGCCCGCGCAGATCGGCCCGGTCCTTGCAGCGTCGGGCCTGCTGGGCATGGTGTTCAACGTCGGTCTGGGCATCGCCGCCGACACCCTCTTCACCCGTGGCGTGCACGATTCCTATTACCGGGTGCAGATCTGGGCGACGCTGGCCAGCCTGCCGTTCACGATCCTGGCCTTTACGACGACCGGCCCCTACGCCTTCGCCACCTATCTGGCGATCAGCATGGGCTTCCTGTCCTTCGGCGGCCCCTCGGTGGCCGCCCTGCAGCTGATCGCCCCGGTGCGGATGCGGGGCAGGCTCTCGGCCATCTATCTGCTGCTGATCGCGCTCATCGGGACGAATCTGGGGCCGCTGATCCCGGGCCTGCTGAACGATCATGTGTTCCATGATCGGGCGCAGCTGGGTCATTCCCTGCTGATCGTGGTCTGCTCCGTCAGCGTGGTCGCCGTGGCCTTCCTCACCTTCGGCCTGAAGCACCTCCGCGCAGCCCTGACCGACAAGGATGCCGCGATCGGCGCCGAGGCCTGAGCCGTCGGATTCCTCAGAGCCCTTTCGTCGTCCCGCCGTCCAGGTCGATGATCGAGCCGTGCAGCAGCGAGCCGGCCGGCGACAGGATGTAGGCGGCCAGGTTGGCGGTGTCCTCGGGATAGCCGACCCGCAACGCGCTCCACTCGCGGGCCTGCCTGGCCAGCAGTTCGTCGTAGGTGATGCCTTCCTGCTCCGCCCGGATGGTCAGGTTACGCACCGTCCGCGGCGTGATCACCGAGCCCGGGTTGATCATATTGACCCGCACGCCTTCCTTCAGGCCTACGTCGGCCATCATCTTGGTCACGGCCATCAGGGCGGCGCTGAGGATGCCGGTCATGCCGCGGTTGGCCCGCGGCGTCCGCGCGCCCACCCCGCCGATATTGATGACCATGCCCTTGGTCGCCTTCAGCTGCGGCCAGGCGGCGTAGAACAGTCTGATCGCCCCGTGCACCTTCACCCCGAACCCGGCCAGCCACTGCTCGTCGGTGAACGACATGAACGGCGCGCTGATCGTGGCGCTGGCGCAGTTCACCAGGATGTCGACCCGGCCGTAGGCCGCCAGGGTCGCGGCCACCACAACCTCGCCGCCATCGGCCAGATTGAGGTCAGCGGACACCCACCTGGCCTCGTGCCCCGCCGAGGCGAAGCTCGCGGCGACCTCGGCCAGGGTGGTCTCGTTGCGCGCCACCAGCATGACCTTGGCGCCGTCCTCGGCGAGGCGCCGCGCGATGGCCTCGCCGATGCCGCTGTTGGCGCCGGTGACGACGGCCACGCGGCCTGAGAGATGTCCCATGGGTGTCCTCCAGCGTCGGACTATCGCAAAAACAACCGGCCCTGGTGTTTGAAAGGCGCGTAGCCGAGCTTTGCTATCGACGATGGCTGGCCGGCGGCGCCTAGGCCTTCGCGCTCAACGCCGCCTTGATCCGCTCGGCGGTGAACGGCGCCCGGCGCAACCGCACGCCGGTGGCGTCGAAGATCGCGTTGGCCAGGGCCGCCGGGACCGGGCGCGTCGCCCCTTCGCCGGCGCCAGTGGGCGGAATTTCCGGCCGGTCCAGCAGCACCACGTAGATCCGCTCCGGCGCCTCGGTGGAATCCAGGATCGGATAGGACATCCAGTCGATGCTGGTGACCTTCTCCCGGTCGAATGTCACCTCCTCATGGAGGCTGCGGCTGCCGGACTGGATGATGTTGCCCTCCACCATGAGGCGCAGGTTGTGCGGGTTGATCACCTGGCCGCAGTCATGGGCCGCCGCCCAGCGTAGCTGGCGCAGCGCCCCGGTTTCGCGGTTGATCTCCACCTCCACCGCCACGGCGACGATGGTGCCGTAGCGCTGGGCCAGCGCGAAGCCGCGGCCGCGATAGGGACCGGACCTGGCCACCTGCGAGGCCGCCACCCGCGGCGTCCATCCAAACTTGTCAGCCGCGGCCTTGATGGCCGCCACCGCGCGGGGATCGTGCTGGTAGCGCAGGCGGAACTCCACCGGGTCGGTCCCCGTGGCCGCGGCCAGCTCGTCGATGAAGCTCTCGCCGGCGAAGTTGACCTGAGGCCCCACCGGGTCGCGCAGGTGGCCGGTGCGCAGCGGCGAGGCGTTCTTCACCAGCGGCGGCACGGTCTCCCAGGCGTAGAGGGCCGCGGGGAAGCGGTAGGTCTCGGAGGTGGAGCCGAGCCCCTCCGTGGAGTTCTGGCCCTTGCCTAGCAACTGGCCCACCAGGGAGTCGCGCGGGTCCTCCTCGTTGTACATGACGTTGGTGCGCGAGAAGCCGCGGTTCTCCACCTGATAGGCGATTACGTTTCCGTCGGCGTCGAGGGCCGCCTTGCAGGTGTGGACGGTGGCCGGCCCCTTGGGGTCCCAGCCGGTGCCCTGCTGGCGAGTGTACTGCAGCCGCACCGGCCGGCCCGTGACCCGCGACAGGTGAGCGGCCTCCAGCGCCGCGTCGCCGGCGTCGTTGCGGCCATAGGATCCCGGCCCGCGGCTCCAGATGGCGCGCACCTTCTCCGGCGGCAGGTCGAGGATCCTGGCGACACCGTTACGCACGGCGTGCGGCTTCTGGCTGCCGGTCCAGACCGTGGCGCCGTCCGCGCGTACGTCGGCCACCGCGCAGGCGCCGACGATGCAGGCGTGGCTCTGGAACGGCCATTCGTAGGTGGCGGTCACGGTCTTGGCCGCCATCACCATGGCGCCCGCCAGGTCGCCGCTGCTGTGCTCCTGGTTGCGTTTGAGCACCGGCGCCGCGCGTATATGGTCGTAGAGCTTCGCCTGATCCGGGAAACGATCGGCCGAGGTCGTCCAAGTTACGTCCAGCAGGCTTGCCGCGCGGATGGCGTTCCATTCCTTCTCGGCCAGCACCGCCAGCAGGCCGCGCTCGTGGACGATGCGGACGCCGGGGATGTCCTTCACCGAGGCCTTGTCGATGGTCTGCGGCTCGGCGCCCACCACCGGCGGGCGGATCACCCGGGCGTGCAACATGCCGTGCAGGCGTACGTCGGTGACGAACTTCAGCTGTCCGAAGACGTTGTCGCGCAGGCTGGCGCGCTGGGCCGACTGGCCGACGATCCGGTACTGCGAAGGCGACTTGGGCCGGGCCTTGCCGCGCGCCAGCAGGTTGTTGCCGAGCTGCCCGTTCCAGGTCAGCGGGGTGCGGAAATAGCCGTCGCCCATCAGCGCCTTGTAGCTGATGCGCTTGGCAGGCTGGGCGGTCAGGAACACGTCGCCGTCGCGGGTGTCCAGGCCGTCCGCTGGAACCCCCAGACGCTGCGCCGCGCGCTCGATCAGAATGCGGCGGGCCTCGGCGGCGGCGTAGCGCAACTGGCCGCCGCCCTTCTCCACCGCCCAGCTGCCGGAGGCGCCGCCCTGGTCGACCGTCTGGCCGGTGTCCCCCATGATCACGTGGATCTGGTCGAGCTCCACGTCGAGCTCGTCGGCCACCATCTGGCTCACCGCGGTGTCGACGCCCAGGCCCATGTCGACCTTGCCGAAATAGACCGTGAAGCCGCCGTCGGGCCGCAGGGCGATGAAACTGTCCAGCTGCTCCGGGACCAGCGGCGGTCGCACGGCTTTCCCGGCCGCATCGGCGACGCCGGGCAGCGGCAGGTTGGCCGAGAAGCTCACCAGCAGCGCCCCGCCGGCCTGCAGCAGGCGACGGCGGGCCAGGGAGATCGGGGCGTCGTCGAGCTTGGCGTTCATGACGATCCTCCTCAAGCGGCGCCGGTGACGCGGGCGACCGCGCGGATGAACGACATGTGCGACCCGCAGCGGCATTTCACGCCCGACAGGCCATCCTTGATCTCCTGCAGGGTGGCCTTCGGGTTGTCCCTGACCAGGGCCGCGGCGGTCATCATCCAGCCGTTCAGGCAGTAGCCGCACTGGCTGGCCTGCTCCTCGATGAACGCGGTCTGCAGGGGGTGCGGTTTCCCGGGGCTGCCCAGGCCGGCGATGGTGGTCACCTTCATGCCGCCCACGGCGCTCAGCGGGGTGACGCAGCTGCGGGTGGCGCGGCCGTCCACATGCACGGTGCAGGCGCCGCACTGGGCCAGGCCGCAGCCGAACCGGGGATTGTCCAGCTCCAACTCGTCGCGCAGGGCGTAGAGCAGCGGCATCTCCGGATCATCGACGGTGACCTGGTGGGCCTTGCCGTCAACGTGCAGCTTCACCGTCTTCACGCGATCCTCCCAGATAATTCTATTCTTGAAACATATACCACCAGTGTGGGCGGCGCCCAGGCTTCGAACCGCACCATCCTGGCGCCGGGCGCTCGTTAGAGCCAGTAGGCCTCGCGGCGCTCGATCTCCTCGGCCGAGAACCGCAGGCGCGCGGCCTCGCGCCGGTGCGCGGCCGCCCCGCCCATCTCCACCGCCAGCGGGCCCAGCCGGGTGGTCCACAGGTGCAGCGGGTATTCCCGGGTCAGGCCGATGGCCCCATGCATCTGGTGGCACTCGCGCGCCACCAGGTTGGCGAGCCCCGCCGCGCGGCCGGCGGCGGTGGCGGCGTTGATCGGGGCGGCGTCGCGGAAGGCCGCCTCCAGCGCCACCCAGCGGGCGCCCTCCAGCGTGATCACCAGTTCGGAGATGCGGTGCTGCAGGGTCTGGAACTCGCCTATGGCGCGCCCGAACTGCCGGCGGGTCTTCAGGTAGAGCAGGGTGAGGTCCAGCGCGCCCTGCATCACCCCGATGGTCTCGAAGGCCAGGGCCAACCGCCACCACCGGCGCAGCGTCTCGCCCGTGCCGGGACCCAGCCCCCTGGCCTTGCCCAGCGCCTCCTGCGTGAGCTTGCCCATGGGCCAGCCGACGCCGCCATTGGGCTGGGCGACCACGTCACCGTCGGCCACTTCCAGCAGGCGGGCCTCGTCGCCGTCGTCGATCAGCACCAGCTTGGCGTGCTGCGCCAGCCGGACCGGGAAGTCGGCGGGCATGCGGGTGATCGCCACCGGGACCTTCGGGTTGGCGCCCAGCAGCCGCGGCGCCACCAGCGCGCCGGCGGCGTAGGCCACCGTGCCGACAGCCTTGCCGACCTCGATGGTGGCGAGGCCGGCCTCCACCGGGCCGAGGCCCGCGGCGGCCATGTCCAGGAAGCCGGCCTCGTCCAGGACTGCGTCGAGCTCGTGATCATAGGCCTGGGCGCGCACCATCTCCTGGACGCGGGCCTGGCCGGCGTTGCGTTCCAGCAGCACGCGCAGGGCGTCGATGATCTGCTGCTGCTCGGTGGTGGGGGAAAGGTCCAAGAGCTGTCCTCGAAAACGCTTGAGCTAGGCGCCGACGTGCGGGCGCGGCAGGTCCAGATGCTTGGTGGCCACCTGGTCCAGCTGGACCTCGGTAGTGCCGGAAGTGATGCCGGCGGTGAGGTTGAAGCGGCTTCGGCCGACGCCCTCCAGGCCATACTCGCCCAGCACCAGATCGGCGGCGTCGGCCACCAGCTGGTAGGCCCGCGTGCCGGCCACCCGGGCGATGCTGGTGTCGGCGCTGGGAGGCGCGTCCTTGGCCCGCAGGTCGACCACCCGGTAGTAGAGCAGGCGGGCGGCCTCAATGGCCTCCCAGGCCTCGCCCAGCTTGGCCTGCACCGCCGGATCGTCGCCCAGGCCGCGGGCGTTGGCCGCCCGGGCGACGGCGTTCAACTGGTTCTCCGCATGGCGGTAGTGGGCCACCCCGATGCGCTCGAACGCCAGGGCATAGCGCACCACGGCCCAGCCGCCGTTCTCCGGCCCCAGGCGGTTGGCCACCGGCACCCGCATCTCGGTGAACACCGGGTTGGAGAAGGCGCCTTCACCGGCGACGCCTGGGATCTGGTGGACGGTGAGGCCGGGCGTGTCCATCGGGACCAGCAGGACGCTGATCCCCTTGGAGCGCTTCTCGTCGGCGTCGGTGCGCACCAGCAGGAAGATCCATTCGGCGATGGCGGTGTGGCTGGTCCAGATCTTCTCGCCGGTGACCACATAGTCGTCGCCGTCGCGGATCGCCCGGGTGCGCAGCGAGGCCAGGTCCGACCCCGCGTCCGGCTCGGAAAAGCCCTGCGCCCAGGTGACGTCGCCGGCCGAGATGCGGGGCAGGAAGTAGGCCTTCTGGTCCGGCGTGCCGAACCGCATGATCGCCGGCCCGATCCAGTTGACGTTCATGTACTGCGAGCCGCGTGGCTCGCCGTAGGGCGAGCCGATCTCCTCGCTTAGGATGGCGCTGCGCCAGGCCGATGCGTCCTGGCCGCCGTACTCCCGCGGCCAGCTCTGAGTGAGATAGCCGTGCTCGGCCATCTTGCGGCAGAACTCGCCGGCCGCGGCCTTGTAGGCCCCGTGATCGGTCTTGTCGTAGCCCCGCCAGTCGCGGCCGAGCGCCTCTTGCAGGAAGGCGCGCAACTCGGCGCGGTAGCGCACGTCGTCGTCTGTCCAGTCGAAATCCATGGCCGCACGCCTCGCGCCATCGCTTGGGCGCGAGCCTCCCTTGTTCTCATCGGGGTATTTCCATAATCGTAGGGCCTCCAGATCGACGGTCAAGCACGCCGGGACCAGGCGCCAGTCCTTGCCGGCGTGTTCGCGGGAGGACGACATGAGGGTTTCCATTGGGCTCGGCGGGCTCAGCCGCTCGGCCGAGAAGGATTCCGGCCTGCTGGGCGAGCTGGAATATCTTGTGAAGGCCGGGAAGGCGGGCGTCGACATCGTCTGGACCGCCGAGGCCTGGGGCGCCGACGGCGTCACCCCCCTGGCCAACCTCGCTGGGCGCACCGAGGGTCTCAGCTACGGCACTTCGATACTGCAGGTCAGCGCGCGCACCCCGGTGGTCACCGCCATGACCGCCATGACCATGGCCACGCTCACCGGCAACCGCTTCATCCTGGGACTCGGCGTCAGCGGGCCACAGGTGGTGGAGGGCCTGCACTCGCAGAAGTTCGACCATCCCTTGGGCCGGATGAGTGAATACGTCGACATCGTTCGCATGGCCTTCGAGGGCAAGAAGCTCCTGTACCCCGGCAGGCACTACCAGCTCCCCGTGCCGGGCGGCGAAGGCAAGGCCATCCGCCTGGGCCAGCTGCCTAACCCCGACATCCCCATCTACATGGCCAGCCTGGGCCCCAAGATGTTGGAGCTGACCGGCGAGAAGGCCGATGGCTGGCTAGGCAACTGCTTCACCCCGGAAACCGCCTCGATCTACTTCGACAGCATCCGCGCCGGCGCCGCCAGGGCGGGGCGCAGCATGGACGGGTTCCAGGCCAAGGTGGCGCTCGCCTGCGGCCTCTCCGACGATCCGGAGCCGCTGATCCAGGCCCACAAGACCAAGCTCGCCTTCACGCTTGGCGGCATGGGGTCGGCCAACACCAACTTCTACAACGCCGCCTACCGTCGCATCGGCTACGAGGACGCCGCCGTCGAAGTCCAGAAACTGTTCGTCGACGGCAAGCGCGAGGAGGCCGCCGGGCGCGTACCCGAGGAGCTCGTCCTGCGCACCACCCTGATCGGCGACGAGGCCCGGGTGCGCGAGCGCATCCGCGCCTATCGCGACTCCGGCATCACCATCCTGCACCTCAACCCGCTGGCCGCGAGCTATGAGGATCGCCTGAAGCTGATCTCGCGGATGGTGGAACTGGTGCGCGAGGAGACCGGCGCGGCAGTCGCCGCCTGAGGAAGGTCAGCCGCGCGGCGCAGGCCTCGCGCGGCTGATCATCTCGAGCATGTCGGCCACGTCGATCGACTCCTGCTCGGAGATGCCCAGCCAGTCGCCCTGGCCCTGGGCGGCGCGCGCGAACGCTTCGACCTCGGCCAGGAAGCCGTTGACGGCCGGCAGTTCGACGGTCTCGAACGGGATGCTGGAGGCTGTTCCCCGCCGAACCTGCAGCACGGGCGCCAGATGCCCACCGGTGTGGTTCAGGTAGGTCGTCAGCACGACCCCGCCGGTGAGCGCGACCACGGCCTGGCGATGCGCGGCGGCGCTGAAGGTGCAGGAGACCTGGGCAAGCAGGCCGTCGGGGAAATCCAGGTTGGCGATCAGGCTGGTGTCGACGCCGCTTCCCGACCACCGGGCGCGGACATCGACGGCCTGCGCGGGCCCGCTGGCCAGCATGCGCACGAAGCTGAGCGGGTAGGTCCCGGCATCCATCAAAGCCCCGCCGGCCAGGGCCGGGTCCAGGCGGATGTCGCTGTCGTCGGTGAGGGTGAAGCCCACCGAAGCCTGGATGATACGCGGCTTGCCGATCTCGCCGCATCGCACCAGCCGCATCAGCTCCTGCGTCTGCGGCTGCAGCCGGTAGGGGTAGCCTTCCACCAGCAGGCGCCCGGCCTTGCGCGCGGCGGCGTACATCGCCCGGGCCTCGGCGCCCGAGGCGGCCAGCGGCTTCTCGCACAGCACATGCTTGCCGGCCTCCAGCGCCTTGATGGTCCATTCGGCGTGCAGGCCGTTGGGCAGCGGAACATAGACGCCCTCAATGTCGGGATCGGCGAGCAGCGCCTCATAGGTCGGCAGGGAGCGGCTCAGCCCGGTCTCGGCGGCGAAGGCCTTGGCGCGTGCCGGATCGCGGGCGGCGACGGCTGTGACCTTGGCCGTCGTCGAGGGCGCTGCACCGGCGATGAACCCGCGCGCTATGGCCGCGGCGCCCAGCACCCCGATCCGGAACGCCGCTGGCATGATCAGGCAGGTTCCTGTTCGCGCACCGCTCGGATGTAGGAGGTGCGGCCGAGCGCCAGCAGGCCGGAGGCGGTCACGGCCGCCAGGGAGATGCTGCACAGGATCGCCGGGCCCAGCATGTCGCGGCTCTTGAAGACGTGCTCGGCGAAGAACCCCGCCAGCACGGGACCGATTCCGAGGCCGACCACGCCCTGGACCACTAGCTTGATCCCGGTGAGCCGGCCGCGCAGGTGGGGCGGCGAGGCGAGTTGCAGCGCCGAGAAGGTCGAGCCCTGGGAGTTGATCGCGAAGTTGGACAGGATGAACGCCACCACCGAGATGACGGGATTCCGGGTGAGGAAGGCGATGGCGGCCAGGGGGATGCCGAACAGCACCAGCGGGATGAAGACCCGGTAGACCCCGTCGATATGTCCCCTCCGCCTCAGGCGGTCGGCCAGCATGCCCCAGAGCGGATTGCCGACCACGCCGACGCCCAGGCCCATGGCCGCGATGAGGCCGATGGTGGCGTGGTTCCAATCATAGGTACGCCCGTAGTAGGGCGCGGCCCAGCTGATCAGGGTGTAGGAGCACAGGGTGATCGAGGCGGTTCCCACCGTGAAGGTGGCCAGGAACAACCAGTGCCTGCGGATGTATTCGCCCAGCGTCTCCAGGCGGGTGGCGACGGCCATGTCGGCGTCGGTCTTGCCCGTGGTCTTCGTCTTCGCCAGGCCCCAGGCCAGGAAGGCGAAGACCACACCGGGCAGGCCGGTGGCCACGAAGACCGCCTGCCACGGCTCCAGTGTGCCCAGGATGGGGACGTCGATGTTTCCCATGCTCACGAAGGCGTCGATGGTGACACCGCCCAGGACGTTGGCGATGATCGCGCCCAGGTTGGAGCCGACGTAGAAAAAGCCGATGGCGCCGGAGACCTTGTCGCGCGGGAACACGGCGGCGATGAGCGGCAGGGCGGCGGGCATCAGGGCGGCCTCGCCCAGGCCGACGCCGGCACGCGCCATGGCCATGGTGGCGAAGGAGGTGGCCAGTCCCGACCCCGCCGCCGCCAGGGACCAGAACAGCACGCCCGTGAACAGGATGGCCCGGCGGGAGAACCGGTCCACCAGCCATCCGATGACGAAGACGCCGATGGAATAGGGGATGGAGTAGACGAACCCGCCGAGCAGGCCGAGCTGGGTGTCGGTGAACCCCAGCTCGTCGTAGAGCATGTTGGCGACCAGCGAGAGGATCTGTTTGTCGACGTTGAACAGCAGGAAGAAGAACAGGAGGATGATCAGGGTCATGACCGCCCTCGCGGTCACGCGTTCGGGCGCGGCCCCGGACTGGGTGGCTGGCGTCGACATCTGGCTTTCATCCCCCCGGGCGTCTCCACGTGCGAGGCCGCCGTCATCCTGTCCCGGAGCATGCGGCTAGGACGCCGCCGGCAGTCAAGCCGTAATGGCACTGGCCTTGGGTCGGGCTGTTCAGCAGGCAGAAAAATGGGTAGGCTGAACTCGGGGCTATCGCCTAATATTACAACGTGAAAACAATAATATAGATCATGCACCCAAGTCTCCACGCAACCTCCAGGCCCGACCGCGACGCCTATGTGATGGCGTCCACCGGGGAGGCCGTTAGCTACGCCCAGCTGGAGTCCCGGGCGAACCAGGGGGCGCATCTCTTCCGCCAGCTTGGCCTCAAGTCCGGCGACGTGGTGGCGTTCTTCCTGGAGAACCATCCGCGGTTCATGGAACTGGTATGGGCGGCGGAGCGCTGCGGCTTCTACTTCGTGGCGATCTCCAGCCGTCTCACCGCAGATGAGCTGGAATACATCCTGCAGGATTCTGGGGCGCGCCTGCTGGTCACCTCGACGACCATGGGCCCGGCGCCCGACCAGATCGCCAGGCGGTTGCCTGAACTCATCCGGTTCAGCGTCGGCGGCCAGCGTCCCGGATATCGCGATTTCGAGACCGAACGCGCGGCCTTCCCGTCGACGCCCATCGCCGATCAGCGGGCCGGGGAGGACATGCTCTACTCGTCTGGCACCACCGGTCGACCCAAGGGCGTCAAACGCCCGCCGCCGCCGCCGGAGCTGGTCCGTCCGGAGTTGCTGACCATCCGCGGCCAGACGCTCTACGGCATGGGTCCGGAGACGATCTACCTCTGCCCGGCGCCCCTCTACCATTCGGCCCCGCTGCGCTGGTCGATGTCCGTCAACAGGCTGGGCGGAACCGTGGTGGTCATGGAGCGCTTTGATGCGGAGGCCGCGCTTGCCTTGATCGAGCGCCACCGCATCACCCACTCGCAGTGGGTGCCCACCCATTTCGTGCGGCTGCTGAAGCTGCCCGAGGCGACGAGGCGGCGCTACGACCTCCGCTCCCTGAAGGTCGCCTTCCACGCCGCCGCCCCATGTCCGATCCATGTGAAGGAGGCGATGATCGAGTGGTGGGGCCCGATCATCTACGAATACTACAGCGGCACGGAAGGCGCGGGGACCTGCGCGATCGGACCGGAGGAGTGGCTGACCCACAAGGGCTCCGTCGGGCGCGCGATCACCGCCGAACTGCGCATCTGCGGCCCCGATGGCGAGGTGCTGCCGCCCCTCGTCGCCGGCGACATCTATTTCGCCGACGGGCCGGACTTCGAGTATCACAACGATCCCGCCAAGACCGCCAAGAGCCGCAATCGCCACGGGTGGCGCACCTACGGCGACGTCGGATACGTGGACGAGGAGGGTTACCTCTACCTCAGCGACCGCAAGGACTTCATGATCATCACCGGCGGGGTGAACGTCTATCCGCAGGAGATCGAGAACGCCTTCCTGGAGCACGCGGCGGTCGATGACGTGGCGGTGTTCGGCGCCCCTGACGAAGAGCTGGGCGAGCGTGTGGTGGCGGTGGTCCAGCCCCAGGACTGGTCGACGGCCGGACCGGAGCTGGCCGCCGAGCTGTCGAGATTCATCCGCACCCGGGTCAGCGGCGTGAAGGCGCCCAAGCAGATCGATTTCCGCGCCCAGCTGCCGCGCGAGCCGACCGGCAAGCTGTTCAAGCGCCTGCTGCGCGATGAGTACCGAAACGCCCCGGCGAGGACCTAGGCCCCACGCCTGGGGGCGCCGACGATGACGTGGCCCTGGGTGAACCCGTGGACTCACTGCAGGCCAGCCCTACTTGTCGGAACGCCGTCGCCGGGCGTAGCCTCGCCTGCGGGTCGGAGCCTCGTCCCAGCACTGCGGACCTCGGACCTAACCATGCCACAGCTATCCGCGGCTCCCGTCGCGCCTGACCGCTACGCCAACCCGGCCTATCGCTGGTACGCCGTCCTGGTGATGATGGGGGTGTACCTCTGCCACGCCCTGGACCGGTCCATGGCCGGCATCCTGGTGGAGCCCATCAAGGCCGAGTTCGGACTGACCGACACCCAGGCCGGGCTCTACGCGGGCACGGGCTATGGCCTGGCGTTCGCGATCTTCGTGGTCCCCATGGGGCTGCTCAGCGACCGGGTGAACCGGCGCAACCTGCTGGCCGCCCTGGTGGCGACCTGGAGCATCTGCACCGCGCTGGGCGGGTTCGCCCGCAACTACGGCCAGCTTGTGGTGGCGCGCATGGGCGTGGGCGCGGCCGAGGCGGGGTCCGCGCCGCTGGCGATGCCCATGCTGTCGGACATTTTCCCGGCCGGGCGGCGATCCTTCGTGGTGGGCATCTTCTACATGAGCACCAATGTGGGCTCGGTGCTGGCCTCGGTGGCCGGCGGCTACATCGCGGCGGAGCACGGCTGGCGGACGGCGCTGCTGGTCGCCGGGCTGCCGGGACTGTTCTTCGCGGTCCTCTTGCTGCTGACCGTGCAGGAGCCCCGCCGCGGCGGGGCCGAGCAGGCGGGCGCAGAAGGCCTGGAGAAGGCCGCCTCACCGCGCGAGGTGGCGAGGTTCCTGGTCCGCAACCCGGCCGTCGTGGCCCTGATCGTCGGTTGCGGCCTGCTCAGCCTGCTCAGTGTCACCTTCGGCGCATGGTCGGCCTCATTCTTCATCCGCGCCCATGGGCTCAGCTTGGCGGAGGCCGGCCTGCTGCTGGGCCTGGGCGGCGGCGCCGCCGGGACCTGCGCCCCGCCGATCTTCGGCTGGCTCGGCGACAAGCTCGCCGCGCGGCACGGTTCCTGGCCGCTGCGTCTGGTCTGGTGCGGCGCCCTGATCGCCATCTGCGCCGGGATGATGATGCTGTTCGTGCCGGTCCTGGCGGTGGCGGCCCTTGGCTACGCCATCGGCGAGTTCATGCGCAGCGGCTATCCGCCCACCTCGTTTGGCGTGCTGATGACCCAGTCGCCGGTGCGGATGCGCGGGGCGATCATGGCGCTCGTGCAGTTCGCCAGCGTCTTCCTCGGCTGGGGGATGGGGCCGCTGTTCATCGGGCTGCTTTCCGACCTCTACGGCGGCGGGCTGGGGATCCGCTACGCGCTCGCCAACGCGCTGCTGCTCTATCTTCCCGCCGCCGGCCTGTTCCTTTACGCCCAGTGGAAGATGTTTCCGAACAACCCCGCGCGGCGCTCGGCTTGAACGGCCTCACCAGGATCACAGAGAACGGCCATCCATGGCGCCCGCGACACCGCAGACCCTGATCACCGAGGACCTAGCGGCCAGCATCGGGCGATGGTCCGCGCCGCTGGTCGCGCCACCCATAGGCCTCGCCGAGATTCGCCGATGGGCCATCGCCACCTGGTGGCCTGAAACCCCACCCAGGCTCCATTGGGACGAAGACCATGCGCGCGCGACCCGCTGGCGCGGGATCATCGCCCCGCCGGACTTCAACCCCTTCGCCTGGCCGGTCGATCGGCCTTCGCTGGTCGCCGGCCGGGAGTACGGGCCGGGCGGCATTGTCCTGACCGCGATGAACGGCGGGCAGGTGGACAGCTACGGAGACCCCATGCGGCCCGGCGACGTGATCAGCAGCCGGACGGCGGTGGTGGAGGTCACCGAACGGCAGGGCAGGTTCGGCCTGATGCGGTTTACGGTGACGAGCACCCGGTGGACCAACCAGGATGGCGCGTTCGTCCGGGATCGGCGCTCCACCGGCATCCATTATCCGCTGCGGCCGGAGCAGGCGTGATGCGCGCCCGCTATTTCGAGGATGTGGAGGTAGGTGAGCAGCTGCCGCCCTGGTCGCGGCAGGCCAACTACATGCACTGGAACCGCTACGCGGCGGTGAACGATGAGTTCGTGCCCTTCCACATGGACGACGAGGAGGGCCGCGACGCCGGCAATCCGCAGGGCGGGTTCGGCATGGGCAACCTGCGCTTCGCCTATATGGCCAACGCCCTGCGCGACTGGGCGGGCGACGACGCCGCCATCCGCGAACTGGGCTGCCAGTACCGCAGGATCAACCAGAAGAACGACGTGCTCACGGTGGCCGCGACGGTGGTGGAAAAAGCCGTCGTCGACGGCGAGCCCAGGGTCCGGATCGAGATCACGGTGATGAACCAGCTGGGGGAGTCCACCTGCCCGGGACAGGCCTGGGTCGCCCTGCCGAGCCGCCTCCTGGGCGCCTAGGACTCGTCGTCTCCGTCGTCGCCGGCGAGGTTGGCGATCACCCGTTGCAGCACCCGGTTGGTGAGCTCGATGTCCGCCTGCGAGACCCCTTCGAGGGCCCGGCGGCGCACGCTGGACAGCACGTCCTCGATGGGGGCGGCCAGCTGCTGCCCCTTCGGCGTCAGCCCGGCTTTCTTGGACCGCTTGTCGAGGGCGTTGGGGACCAGCTCCACCAGGCCGTCGCCCTCCATGCGGATCAATAGTGCGCTGATCGCCGCCTTGTGCTGCTCAAGGCGGCGGGCCAGCTCATTGACGGTCTGCGGGCCGACCTCGGACAGATAGACGATCACGGCTGCGCGCCGGTCGTTGACTTCGTGGTCGACAAGCTGGTGGCGGGCGTTGCGGCGGTATTCCTTGGCCAAGAAGTCGGCGTTGAGGATCAGCTGCAAGCCGCTGGGCAGATCCTTCCAGGGTAGCGGCGACGGGTCCTGGGTTTCAGCGGCGCGCGCGCGCTGATTGTTCTTCGTCGCCATCAGGTTGGAATCCCTCTCCGCGATGCGGATCCTGGTTGCTTATAGCGCGCGCGCCGGGCCGCCGACTAATCCTCAAGCGCGTCATCACAGCCTGTACCCGCTCCTCGCCGCCAGTCCAGGAAAGGCGGAATAGGTAAAGACATTGACGATCTCCACCCGCGATATTGTCAATGTATTGACCGACATTCCACCCGCGCGCAGATTGGGCGACCACAGATCGATGCGCGCGAAGACCGCGCCGGCAAGGGAGACAAGGATGACGGGACCAGGTCCGGGCGCTTCGGTGGGTGAGCTCTATTCGCGCTACACCGCGCTCAAGTTCGAGCGGCGGGGGTGTCCGCCGTCAGCGCCAATGAGACAGATTCAGGGTTCCTGCTAGCGGAGGGTTTTGATCTCATCGCAGTGACGTAGGAACGAAGATGAGATCAAAACCCTTGCCCTTGAAGACGACCCCCGGTGAGC
>CANJKG010000024.1 GCA_947474775.1 Caulobacteraceae bacterium
ACCTGCCCTGACCGGTCAGCACATCAACCTGGCGCAGCTTGGCGACGATCTCTTCCGGCTTGTGGTGCTTCCTTGCCATCGTTCCATCCATCCAAAATGGTCCTCGGACCAACATAAGGGATGGATCACTTCAAGGGGGTCAGACCAGCGTGGCGCAGCGGACCAACGCAAAGGTGGTCTCGGGCAGCAACATCCTCGAGATCAGCTATACGGCCGGCAGCCCGGACCAGGCCCGCGCGGTCGTGGAGACCCTGCGCCAGGCCTATCTGGATTCCACCCTGGCTGACCGTCGCGACGAGGCCGCCCGCAACGCCGGCTGGTACAGCGAACAGGCCGAAACCTCTCGCAAGCTGGTGGCCGTGGCGGAAGCCGCCAAGGCCGCCTACGAGAAGGAAACCGGTATCGTCCTGCAGGCCGACCAGACGGACGTGGACAGCTCGCGCCTGAGGGCGCTGGCCGGCCAGGCCAACACCGGCGCCACGATCGCCATGCCGTCCATGTCATCGGCGGCGAGCCTGCAGCTGGCGCAGATCGATGCGCAGCTCGGCTTGGTGGCGAAGAACCTGGGACCCAACCACCCCGAGGTGGTCTCGCTCAAGGCCCAGCGGACCACGGTCGCCAGCGTCGTCGCCCAGGAGCAGTCCGCGGCGCGGGCGGCGGTGGCGGCGTCCAACACCCTGGGCGCCCTGCAGGCGGCCGTGCAGTCGCAGAAGGCCGTGGTGATCGCGCAGCGGGACAAGGTCGAGAAGCTTCGCTCTCTGCAGGCGGAGGTGAACCTGCGGCGCACCCAGTTCGAGAAGACCGCCGCGCGCGCCGCCGAACTCACCCAGGAATCCCTGGTCGCCGATTCCGGGATCACCGCGATGGGCAGCGCCATGGTGCCGCAGAATCCGAAGTTCCCGAACAAGCCGCTGATCATGGGCGGAGCTCTGGGGCTCGGCCTTGGCCTGGGCCTGCTGGTCGCCGTGCTGACGGAACTCCTGCACCGCCGGGTCCGCTCGGTGGAGGACATGGCGACCTGCACGGATGTGCCCCTGCTGGCCGTGCTCGCCGCGCCCCGGAAGGAGAAGCGCCGCTTCTCCATGACGGTCCCGGCGCGGCTGAAGCCAGGTAAGCTGGCCGCTGCATGAGCAAGATCGCTGTCCTCCCCCAGAGATCGGAAGAAGCGCGCCCCTCGCTGGGCCCAGCCGATGGCCTAGGCTCCTACGAGTTCTCGCCGTCCCTCGTGACGCTCTCCGACCCGAGCGGCGTGCAGGCCGAGGCCATCCGCGCGCTGCGGACGCACATCATGGCCCAGCACGTCCAGCAGGGACGCCGCGCCCTGGCGGTGTGCGGCGCCAATCCGGGAGTGGGATCGACATTCACCGCCGCCAACCTGACGATGTCGCTCTCACAGATCGGCGTCAAGACCCTGCTGCTCGACTGCAATCTGCGCACGTCTGGCGTCGAGCAGCTGATCACGCCCGCGGCGCCGGCCGGCAGCCTGCGCCAATGCCTCGAGACCAGCACCGGTTTCATCGGCGAATGCATCGATGAAGACGTGTTGCCTAATCTCTCCGTCCTCTATTCCGGCGGACCCGCGCCCAACGCCCAGGAGTTGCTGGCCAGCGAACGGTTCGAGGACCTCATGAATTCCTGTCTCCGTGACTTCCACGTCACGATCGTGGACACGCCGCCCGCCAACAGCTGTTCCGACGCCCGCCGGGTGAGCACCGTTGTGGGCTACAGCCTGATCGTCGCCCGGCGCGGGAGAACCTTCATGAGCGACGTCAAGACGCTCGTAGGTCAGCTGCGCAGTGACCATGCGAAGGTCATTGGCACGGTATTGAACGAAGGCTGATCCTATGACCGCGGCGACCCTTGCGTCGAGGTTCAACCTCGACCAGCGCTTGGTGAAAGCTTGGCCATTGTTGCTGGGCTTCCTGATCATGTCCGTCCCGACCGTCATCCGGCTGGGCGAGCAGATCTGGTCGCGGGAATCCGGCGCGCACGGGCCGATCATCCTGGGAACCGGGATATGGCTGCTGTGGCGCAACCTGGCCGGCATGGACAGGCCCGCGACGGGCGGCGCCCCCTGGCTCACGATCCTGCTGCTTGTCCCTTCGCTGGCCATCTACATCTTCGGCGGCGCCTATGACTTCATCAGCCTGGAGGTCGCCGGGCTCTACGGCGCGGGCATAGCGGTGCTGCATTCCCTGATGGGCGTGCGGACGCTTCTGCGGATCTGGTTCCCGGTGCTTTACCTGGGATTCTGCGTGCCCCCGCCCATGTGGATCCTCGACACGATCACGGCCCCCCTGAAGGAATTCGTGTCCTATGCCGCGACTTCCCTGCTCGAACTGTTCGACCTGCCGATAAACCGGGAGGGCGTTACGATCTTCGTCGGCCAGTACCAGCTTCTGGTGGAGGACGCCTGTTCGGGCATGAACTCGCTGGTGGGGCTGGTCGCCATCAGCCTGCTCTACATCTATCTGCTGCGCGGATCGCGCCCGGCCCAGGCCATGATCCTGACCGCCTTCGTGATCCCGATCGCCGTCGCGGCGAACATCCTGCGGATCATCACCCTGATCCTGCTCACCCACTTCTACGGCGACGCAGTGGCCCAGGGCTTCCTGCACTTCACCGCCGGCATCTTCCTGTTCGGCGTCGCCCTGATCCTGGTGTTCGCGACGGAGCGGTTGATCTCAGCCGTCATGGATAGACCGAGGGCGGCGAAATGAACCTCGACCGCAGACATATCATCCTAGGCGGCGTCTGCGTCGCGGCGGCGGCGACGTCGGAAATCCTGCGGCCGCGGCGCCGGGTCACCCTGCTTGGGAACCGCCAGCTGAACGACCTGGTGCCAACCAAGTTCGGCGGCTGGGTGTCGCACGACGTCAACGACCTGGTGGCGCCGAAGGAGGAAGGCAGCCTCGCCTCGCGGCTCTATGGCCAGACGGTGGGCCGGGCCTACACCGACGATGCGACCGGAGCGGGCATCATGATGCTGCTGGCCTACGGCGGCATCCAGAGCGACGACCTGCAGTTGCACCGGCCCGAAGTCTGCTATCCGGCCTTCGGCTTCAGCCTGTCGAACAACCGGGTGCAGCGGATCGCCCTGCCGGGCGGCAGCGGCGCCCTGCCCGCCCGGAAGCTGACCGCCGACGCGCCGGGGCGCCGCGAAAACATCGTCTACTGGTCGAGGCTCGGCGAGTTCCTGCCCGTCAGCGGCAGCGAGCAGCGGGCCGACCGCTTGAAGACATCGATGCAGGGCATCGTGGCCGACGGCCTGCTCGCCCGCTTCTCCACGCTCGAGCCGGATCCCGCCAGGGCGTGGGCCCTGGTGGAGACGTTCATCGTCGACCTGATCAGCGCCACCCCGGCCTCGGGCCGCTCGCCGCTCATCGGCACCGCGCTATCGGCGCAGATGGCCAAGGTCCTGCCCTGACGCCCGACGCGCCCGGGTTACGGTTGGCGCGGATCGCCGGCCTTTCGCTAGCCTTGGCCGTCCTGTTCGCGGTAGCCGCGGTGGTCTGGAGTCTGGGTTTCCATCTGGGGGGTCTGTCCGGCGAGCGGGCGGCCGAGACCGACCGCTTCGTCGAAAGGGTCCGCGCCTGCCGCCGCGCGAGCAAGCCCACGCCATCGTGGCAGATCTGTGAAGCGCGCGTGCAGACGGCGGACGCGGCGAAGGAGCCGGACTAGTCCGAGGAGCCGGAGCCCGTCGGATCGGGCGGCGGGTCGTCGGCGGCGTAGACCTCGATCATGGCGTCAGCGCCGACTCGCCGGGACAGTCGTCGCCAGTGGACGCGGATGTAGTCGGCCCAGGCCCGCTCCGCGCCCTCGGCGTCCCCGTCAGCCATAAGCTGCACGAGCCGGCGCTTGTTCTTCACCCCGTCGCTGAAGTGGGCCGCCTGCCATTCCACCGGTGCGTTGCGGCGGGCGTAGTGCTGGGTATGGCGATGCAGGACATCCTCCAGGACGCTGCCAATCAGCTGGATCACCGCGTTGCCGGAGTGCTCGACCAGCACCCGCCGGAAGGCCGCGTCCTGGGCGTGGTAGCCCTCGCGGTCGTGGAGGCTGAACGCCTGGGCCGCGGCGATCTGCGCCAGGGCGCCCAGCGCGACCTGGTCGCGACGCTCGGCGATGGCGCGGGCGGCCAGGGGCTCATAGGCCAGCCGGGCGGCGTAGAGATCGTTCAACGGCGTCGGCTGGAGCTGCAGGAAGATGCCCACGTGGCGGGCGATCCACTGGGGCGCGGGCGCCAGCACCTTCGCGCCGCCGCGCGCGCCGCGCTCGACCCGGATCAGCCCCTCGGATTCCAGCATGCGCAGGGCTTCCCGGTAGGTGGGCCGGGAGATCGCGAAGCGCTCCATGAGCTGGGCTTCGGAGGGCAGGCCGGCCCCTACGCGGCGAAGGCCGGTGGCGATCTCGTGGCGAAGCACCTCCGCGACGAGGTCCGCCTTGGTGGCCTTGGCGTCGGCGGCGACGTCCAGGGGCTCGCCGTTCCACATGCTGTCGGTCCTAGTCATCGCCCGGGCGGCGTCAATGGTTTAGATATATGGATGCAATGCGGTTGACAATTCCCCGAAGGACGGAGAGGGTGCCGCCGGCCGGAAACGCCTAGCGGCAACAAGGGGGGAGCATGTCGGAGACCTTGCACGACTTCGGGGGTCTGCTGAACCTCCCCAACCTGCAGGCCTGGATCGACGCCAACGACATTCCTGGCTCAGGCCCCATCACCGCGATCCGGCAGCTGCAGGGCGGCTCCCAGAACAACCTCTTCATGATCGACAGGAAGGGCGCGACGGTGGTCCTGCGCCGGCCGCCCACACATCCGCGCAAGAACAGCAACGACATCATGATCCGCGAGTCCCGGGTCCTGAAGGCCCTGGCCGGCAGCGATGTGCCGCATCCGACCCTTTATGGCGCCTGCGCGGACACCTCGGTGATCGGGGTCTGCTTCTATGTCATGGCGCCGCTGGACGGCTTCTCGCCTGCCACCCGCGACCCCCTGCCCGGACAGTACGGTTCAGACCCCAGCTGGAGGCGGGCCATGGGCGCGGAGTTCGTGCGCTGCGCGGCCGCGCTCTCCAAGGTCGACTACAAGGCCGCGGGCCTGGGTGACTTCGGCAAGCCCGATAACTGGCATTCGCGCCAGGTGAGCCGGTGGCGCTCCCAGCTCGACGGCTATTCGGAGATGGACGGCTACGAGGGTTCGTCGTTGCCGCACGTGGACGAGGTCGGCGAGTGGCTCACGCGCCACACGCCCGCGCAGGGACGCATGGGGATCATCCACGGCGACTATCAGTGGCCGAACGTGATGTTCGCCCACGACCGGCCGGAGATCATCGGCCTGATCGACTTCGAGCTGAGCGCGCTGGGCGACCCGATCCTTGACCTGGGCTGGGTGCTACAGAGCTGGCGCGAGGACGGCGACCCGCCGGGTCGGCCGCCGACGGCGTGGGACTGGAGCGCCGGCAGCGGCTTCATGACCCGCGACGAACTGGTCAAGCTCTACGGCGAACTGGCCGGCCGGGATATGACCGACATGCCATGGTACTTCGTGCTCGCTTGCTACAAGCTGGGCTGCATCCTCGAGGGGACCTACGCGCGATCCAAGGCCGGCCAGGCCCCGGTTGAGACCGGCGAGCGGCTGCATACGGTCTCGGTCTGGCTGTTCCGCAAGGCCAAGCAGATCATCAGCGCCAACTGATCGCCAGGAGCCCCCGTTTTGACCGACGAGCTGTTCGATTTCACCGGCAAGGTGGCGATGGTCACCGGCGGCAGCCGGGGGCTTGGCCTGGAGATGGTCCGCGCCTTCGCCAAGCGCGGCGCCGATGTGGTGATCACTAGCCGCAAGGCGGAGAGCTGCGAGGCCGCCGCCGACGAGGTGCGGGCCATGGGGCGCCGCGCTCTGGCCTACGGCGCCCACGTGGGCCATTGGGACGAGATGCCCGGCCTGGTGGACGCGGCCTACGCCGAGTTCGGCAAGGTCGACATCTTGGTGAACAACGCCGGCATGTCGCCGCTGGCGCCGTCGTCGCTGGAGACCAGCGAGGAGCTGTTCGACAAGATCGTCGGGGTGAACTTCAAAGGCCCCTTCCGGCTCACCTCCCTGGTGGGCTCGCGGATGTTCGAGGCGGGGGGCGGCTCGATCATCAATGTCTCCTCGTCGGGCTCGATCCGGCCGCAGCCGCGCTATGGCCCCTACGCCGGCGCCAAGGCGGCGCTGAACGCGCTCACCGAGGTGTTCTCCAAGGAGTATGCGCCGAAGGTGCGGGTCAACACCCTGATGGCCGGCCCGTTCGACACCGACATCGCCAAGGCCTGGACCGATGAGCAGCGCAACTCGCGCGACAACGCCGCGGGCCGGATCGGACGGCCCGCGGAGATCGTCACGGCCGCGCTTTACCTGGCCAGCCCCGCCTCCGGCTTCACGCACGGATCGATCGTCCGCGTGGACGGCGGCTACCCATAACCCAAGCACAGCAACCCGACCCGCGGCGCCGCGTCGCGAACGACCTGGAGGACGATGACCATGTGGGATTTTTCGACCGAGCCGGAGTTCCAGGAGAAACTCGACTGGGTGAAGACCTTCCTCAGGGAGGAGGTCGAACCGCTAGACCTGCTGTTCCCCGGTCATAGCGCGCCCTACGACTTCAAGAACGCGAAGGCGCGGGCGATCCTCAAGCCGCTGCAGAAGATCGTGCGGGACAAGAAGCTGTGGGCCTGCCACCTGGGTCCGGAACTGGGCGGCCAGGGCTATGGCCAAGTGAAGCTCGCCCTGATGAACGAGCTGCTGGGGGGCTACCAATGGGCGCCGACGGTGTTCGGCACCGCCGCGCCGGACACCGGCAATGCCGAGATCCTGGCGATGTTTGGCACCGAGGAGCAGAAGGCCAAGTATCTTCAGCCCCTGCTCGATGGGGACATCTGCTCCTGCTACTCGATGACTGAGCCGCAGGGGGGCGCCGACCCCAAGCAGTTCATCTGCGCCGCCTACCGCGAAGGCGACGAGTGGGTGATCGACGGCTACAAGTGGTTTTCGTCCAACGCCCGCTTCGCCTCGTTCCTGATCGTCATGGCGGTGACCGATCCTGAAGCCCGCGCCCACAGCCGCTGCTCGATGCTGATCGTGCCCGCCGACACCCCCGGGGTGAAGATCATCCGCAACGTCGGCACGCTCGCCAATGCGCCGGAGCTGGACGACGGAGCGCACGCCTACATCCACTACGACAAGGTCCGCGTGCCCCTGGACGCCATGCTGGGTGGCCCGGGCGAAGGCTTCCGCGTGGCCCAGGCGCGCCTGGGCGGTGGGCGGATCCACCACGCCATGCGTACGGTCGCCAAGTGCCAGAAGGCCATCGACATGATGCTGGAGCGGGCGGTGTCGCGCACCACCCAGGGCAAGCGGCTGGGCGACCACCAGTTCGTCCAGGGCATGATCGCCGACAGCGTGATCGAGCTGCATCAGTTCCGGCTGATGGTTCTGCAGACCGCCTGGGTGATCGACAACATGCCCCACGGGGCGGCGCGGACAGGCATCTCCATGTGCAAGGTGGCCGCGGCCAAGATCTACCACGAGATCATCTCCCGCGCGGTCCAGATCCACGGCTCGCTGGGCGTGACCCGCGAAACGCCCCTGGCTGACATGTTCATGCACATGCCGAACATGGGCCTGGTGGACGGTCCGACCGAGGTGCACAAGGTGGGGGTGGCTAAGGCCTTCCTGGGCCAGGCCGTCCCGGCGCCGGGCCTGTTCCCCACCGAGCATATCCCCACCAAGCTGATCGAGGCGCGCAAGAAGTACGCCCATATGTTCGAGGCCGCCGAGTAGGGACGCATCGTGGCGCCCGCCGCGCCGGATGGGCTTTCCACCATGGCGGCGGCGGGTACGGGCACCTATTATATCCCGGCGGCGAACGGGCCGCGGGGAGTCGTCCGCCTATGCTTCATGTCGCCACGCCAGACGCGCAGGCACGCGCGGAGCCGGCCGGCGGTGAGGACGAGCGCCTGGCCAGGCGCGCAAATGCGCTGGCCGGGGACCTGATGGCGCCGCGGGCGGGGCTCTACTGGCCTGACCTGGCGATCACCGCCCTGGTCACCTGGGGCATGCTGGCGCTGGCGGTGGAGGCCAGCTGGCCGGGCGCGCGGATCGCGGCGGCCGTCGTGGGCGTCATGGCGCTGTACCGGGGCCTGAGCTTCATCCACGAGCTGGCGCACCTGCGGCCAGGCCAGCTGCCGGGCTTCCGCTTCGCCTGGAACGCGGTGCTGGGCGTGCCCTTCCTGGCGCCGTCGTTCTTCTATGAAGGCGTGCACATCCTGCACCACGCCAAGGACCGCTACGGCACGGCGCGCGACCCGGAGTACCTGGCGCTGTCGCGGGGCTCGCCCTTGAAGATCGTGGCCTTCGTGGCGGTGGCGCTGCTGGCGCCGGTGGGCCTAATGCTGCGGTTCGCGGTGCTGACCCCGCTGTCGCTGCTGATCCCGCCGCTGCGGCGCGCGGTGGTGGAGCGGATGTCGGCCATGGTGATCAATCCGGCCTTCGTGCGCGAGGACCTGGAGCGCGCGGCCAGCGCGGCTTGGCTCAGCCAGGAGATCGCCTGCTGGCTGTGGAGCTGGGCGGTGATCGGGTTGGTGGCCGGGGGCGTGGTCCCGGCGGCCTGGCCGGCGACCGGCCTGGCGATCCTGGCGGCGGCGACCTTCGTCAACCAACTGCGCACCGCCGTGGCGCACGCCTGGACCAACGATGGCGGCAAGATGAGCTTCATGGGCCAGTTCGCGGACTCGGTGAACGTGCCGCCGCCGGCCCTGCCGCCGGCGTTGTGGGCCCCTGTGGGTCTGCGCTACCATGCCCTGCACCACCTGCTGCCCAGGCTGCCCTACCATGCCCTTGGCGAGGCGCACCGGCGGCTGGCGGCGGAGCTGCCGGCCGGCTCGGCCTATCACGCGGTGGCGCAGCGGAGCCTGACCGGCGCGCTGCGGGGGCTGTGGGCGAGGGCCAGAGCTTTCCGTCACCAAGGCCATTAGGGGCCCGAAATCGGGCCCGCGAGCGTTGCAAAGCGTCCAGCTTGCTTTATCCGGACGGGCTCCGTCACCGATCCGCGTGGAGCCCACCGAGCATGAGCCAGGACCCGTCCCAGAAATTCCGGCCGCTGGATGGCGTGCGCGTCCTGGACCTGACGGTGACGCCGCCCGGCGGCTACTGCACGGTGCAGCTGGCCGACATGGGGGCCGAAGTGGTGCGGCTGGAGCCGCCGGCCCAGGCGGGCAAGCCCAGCCTGGTGGCCAACCAGGTGGGGCTGAGCCGGGGCAAGCGCTCGATCACGCTGGACCCGCGCAGCAAGCGCTACAACGAGGTGCTGCGCCGGCTGGTGGCCACCTGCGACGTGCTGGTGGAGAACGCCAAGCCCGGCCAGATGTCGTCGCGGGGCTTCGGCTATCCGGAGGCGGCTAAGGAATTCCCGGCGCTTATCTGGTGCTCGATCTCCGGCTTCGGCCAGGACGGGCCCAACGCCCAGTACGCGGGGCACGACATCTCCTACCTGGGCCACGCGGGCTACCTGGGCGCGGTGGGGACGGAGTTGCCTTGGCACCCGGGTGCCATGCTGTCGGTGCCGGTTGGAGCGATGATGGCGGTCACCGGCATACTGGGGGCGATGGTGGAGCGGGCGAAGACCGGCAAGGGCTGCCAGATCGACGTGAGCCTGGCCGACGCCTCCACCTGGCTGCTGGCGGGCTCGGCGAGTGCGCTGAAGGGCGACGGGACGGGCGGCATCGCGGCGACGCCGGAGCGGCGGCTCTATGAGTGCGCCGACGGACGATATGTGGTCGTCGCGGCGGCAGAGCCCCGGACCTGGGCGGCGCTCTGCGAGGGGCTGGGGATGGCGGACATCGCCGGCGAGGGCCGGCCGCGGGGCGCGGCGGGCGAGGCCGCGCAGGCCCGGCTGGCGGCCGCCTTCGCCACCAGGCCGGCGCGGGAATGGGTGGAGAAGCTGGCGCCGCTGGGCGCGGCGGTGACTATCGTCAACCGCGGGGTCGACGTGGTGGAGGATCCCCACAACATGGCGCGCGGCGTCTTCGTCAGCATCGACGGCGAGACCGTGCCGGCCAATCCGCTGCGTTTCCACGACGCGGCCGGGCGGGAGAGCTTCACGGCCGCCGCCTCGCCGCCCAAGGTGGGCCAGGATACCGAGGCGGTGCTGGGCGCCGCGGGTTTCTCGGCCGATGAGATCGCTAACCTGCGCGCCGAGGGCGTCATCTGAAACAAAACGGGAGGGGTAGCCGATGGGCAAGATCGCATTCGACCTGAAGGGGCGCGTGGCGCTGGTGACCGGCGCGGGCCAGGGCGTGGGGCGCCGGCTGGCGCTGACGCTGGCCAGCCACAACGCCAAGGTGGCGGTGAACGACTTCGAGATCGACCGGGCCAAGTCCGTGGTCGCCGAGATCGAGGCCGAGGGCGGCACGGCGCTGGCGGTTCAGGCCGACGTCGGCGACGCGGCTGGCGTGCAGGCCATGGTCGAGAAGATCGAGGGGGACCTGGGGCCGGTCGACATTCTGGTCAACAACGCCGGCAACGCCGGGCCGGAGGGGTTCAGCACCGTCAACTTCTGGCAGAGCGATCCGGCCGACTGGGACCGCTATTTCCACGTCAACCTGAAGGGCGTGATGACCTGCTGCCGCATGGTCACGCCCGGCATGGTGGCGCGGGGTTACGGGCGGATCGTCACCATCGTCTCGGACGCCGGGCGCGTGGGCCTGCCGACGATGGACGCCTACGCCGCCGCCAAGGCCGGGGCGGCCGGATTCTCGCGGTCTTTGGCCAAGGGTGTTGGGCGGTACGGGATCACAGTGAACACCATCTCGCTCAGCAATATGAGCAAGACCGAGTCGCCGCCGACGGAGGATGAGGCCGCTGCGAGGAAGCCGCTGCTGCGCGAGTACATCGTGCGCCGCCAGGGGTTCCCGATGGACGTGGCGCCGGTTGTGCTGTTGCTCGCGTCGGAAGAATCGAGCTGGATCACCGGGCAGAACTACCCGGTGAACGGCGGCTACGCCCTGTCGCTCTGAGGTCGCTGGTCGCGGGCCGCGCCGCGAGCCGTCGTTCACCCGGCGGATGACGCCAGGCGCTGGGCGGGCTGGTCCGCCAGTCCCTCGGTGATCACCTTGAAGCCGGCGAGGAAGGCCGGGCCGAAGGTGGTGGCGATGGCGGTGTCGGTGGCGTCGCGGCCCCGAGCCATCAGGATGCGGCCGACGCGGGGCTTGTTGTGGCGCGCGTCGAAGGTATGCCAGCCGCCATCGAGGTAGACCTCGAACCAGGCGCTGAAGTCCATCGGACCCGGCAGGGGCGGGATATCGATGTCGCCCAGATAGCCCGTGCAGTAGCGGGCCGGGATGTTCATGCAGCGGCAGAGCGCGATAGCCAGGTGGGCGTAGTCGCGGCAGACGCCGAACTGCTCCTCGTGGGCCTCGAACGCGGTCTTGGTGGGGCGGGCGTGCTCGTAGCCGAAGGTGATCCGCCGGTGGGCGTAGTCGACGATGGCTTGCACCCGGGCCCAGCCCTCCGGCGTGGAGCCGAACAGGCTCAAGGCGAGGTTGGAGAGGTGCTCGGTCTCGCAGTAGCGGCTGGGCAGGAGATAGACCAATACCTCGTCGGGCAGATCCTCGATGGCGTGCTGGCGGGCGTCCGGCGAGATGGGGTCGGGCCTGCCGTGGTCGTGGACCACGAAGTCGCCGAAGATCTCGGTGCGGCCAGCCGGCGCCACCAGCCGGGTCACGACATTGCCGAACAGGTCGCGGTAATGCCGCAGCGGCAGGTGGGGGTTGGTGCGCAGGACTTCCGGCGCCTCCAGGTCGGCCTCGCGCGACGGATGCACATGCAGGGCCAGCAACATGGGCGTGGGCGCCGGGCAGTCGTAGGTGATCTGGTAGCCGGCCCGTATGCGCACGACGTGTCTCCGCTCCGCTTCCAAAGGAGCCGAGCCCGATCCGCGCCTCAGATCATGCGATCCGAGCCGATCGGGCCCTAGCCACCTGCTGCAAGTCGGATCGGGGCAAGTGGTTGCACACATTCCTGCGGTATCGCATCGACATGAACCTCGACGTCCATTCCCAGCGCATCGCTGGCGGCGCCTGACCAGGTTCCGTGCAGCGGCAGGGCTTGGCGCGGATCGCGGGCGACGGCGACGCGGATCAGGTTCGAGGCGCCGATCAGCCCGTTGGTGGGGTCGAACTCCACCCAGCCGCTGGCCGGCAGATAGACGCGGACCCAGGCGTGGGTGTGGCCGCCGCCGACCACGCCGTGGGTCTTCGGCCGGGTGGAATAGACGTAGCCGGAGACGAAGCCGGCGGCGAGGCCCAGGCTGCGCACCGCCTCGATCATCAGGACGGCGAAGTCGCGGCAGCTGCCGGCGCGGCGCTGCAGCGTCTCCACCGGACTCTGCGGGGCGCCGTGCAGGCGCTTGGCGTAGTCGAAGTCGGCGTGGATCGCCCGGGTCATGCCGGTGAGCAGTTCCTCGAGCCCGGTGGGGCCGACCCGGCGCACGAACCGGCGCGCCCAGGCGTCGACCAGGCAGTCGGGGTCGTCGAACTGGCGATCGATGGACTGGGCCAGGTCGGGCATGTCTTCAGGGCTATAGGGATAGCGGCCGCCCATGGCGTAGGGCTCGATCTGGCCCTCGAAATCGACGAAGGCCGGCGTCGGCGTGTGTTCCAGCTGGACGCGGCTCTCGAAGGTCAGGTGGTCCGACCAGCTGGCGAACCGGGCGATGGCCACGCAGTTGCCGAACACGTCGTGGACATTGCGCAGCAGGACGGGCGCCGGCTCGATGATCAGCTCCGCGGAGAGCAGGCGCTGGTCATAGCTTTCGCGCGGCCGGAACATCATCCGGTGATCGCCGAACGACACCGGGTTGCGGTAACGGTAGGTCGTCCGATGGCGGATGGAGACGGTTGGCATTGTCGAAGAATGACTTTGATTCCGCGGGCCCGTCGACGGCCCTGCTGGGTCCGGACGATCCCGCGCCGTTCGTTGTGGAAAATCCTGGCGCCGGATCGCCCTTCCTGCTGCTGGGAGACCATGCCGGACGCGAGATTCCGCGCGCCCTTGGCGGCCTGGACGTGGCCCCTGGCGAGCTCGACCGGCACATCGCCTGGGACATCGGGGTCGCCAGTGTGGGGGCGGACCTGGCGCGTCGGCTGGACGCGACCTTCATCCGCCAGCGTTATTCGCGCCTGGTGGTGGACTGCAACCGAGAACCCGGCCACGCGGGCGCCATGCCAGCGGTGAGCGACGGGACCGCGATTCCGGGGAATACGGACCTTTCGCCAGAGGCGGCCGCGCAGCGGCGGTCGGCGATCTTCGCGCCCTACCACGACCGGATCGCCGCCGAGCTGGACGCGCGAGCCGCGCGGGGAAAGCCCACCGTGCTGGTGGCGCTGCACAGCTTCACCCCGGTGATGGCGGGGTTCGTGCGGCCGTGGCGCTACGGGGTGGTGCACGCGGACGACTCGGCGTTCTCGGCGGCGGTGCTGCGGCGGCTGCGGGGCGAGCTGGGCGAGGCGGCCGGGGACAACCAGCCCTACGGCATGGACGGCCACGACTTCACGATCCCGCACCACGCCTGGGGGCGCAGGCTGGAGTACCTGGAGCTGGAGATCAACCAGGGCCTGATCGGGGAAGCGGAGGGCCAGGAGGCCGCCGCCGCCTTCGTGGCCGGTTTGCTGAGCGCCGCCCTGGCGGAGATCGGCCTGTAGAGCCTGATCGGTTCGAATCGAACCATGAATCAGGCTCTGCGCTTTTGATGTAGAGCACGATGCGATCAGTGGTCCTGGATGAGGCTGGTCTTGTTGGTGTTGCGCAGCCGCGCGGCCACCACGAAGGCCACGGCGGAGATCGCCGCCACATAGATGTAGAAGCCTGACTCCATGCCCTGGTTCTTGAACCACAGGGCGACGTACTCCGCGGTGCCGCCGAACATGGCGTTGGCCAGGGCATAGGGCAGGGCGACGCCCAGGGCCCGCACATGGGCCGGATAGAGCTCGGCCTTGATCAGGCCGTTCACCGCCGAATAGCCGCTGAACACCACCAGTTGCAGGATCACCAGGCCCAGCGCCACGCCCAGGCTGGGACCGGCGGCCAGCGTCGACATGAGCGGATAGACCAGGATCGTCCCCAGCAGGAAGCTGGTCGCCAGACAGGTCTTGCGGCCGATCCTGTCGGACAGCCAGCCCACCGCCGGCTGCAGGGCCATGAACACCAGGAGCGCGATGGCCATCACCCAGGCCGACTGGTCCTTGGCGAAGCCGGCGGTGTTGACCAGGAACTTCTGCATGTAGGTGGTGTAGGCGTAGAAGCCGAGCGAGCCGGCGGCCGACAGGACGAAGATGATCCCGGTCTCGAGCGGGTGCCTGGTGAACAGCATCATTCCGCGGGCCTTCTCGACGCCGGCGGCCTTGGCGGTCTCGAAGGACGGGCTCTCGTCCATGCCGCGGCGGATCCAGAACACGATCACCGCCATGGCCCCGCCGATGGCGAAGGGGATGCGCCAACCCCATTCCTCCAGGTCGCCCTCCGGCAGGACGCCCTGCAGGATGAGCAGCAGGGCCATGGCCAGCAGCTGGCCGCCGATCAGGGTGACATAGTGCCAGGAGGCCCAGAATCCGCGGCGCGAGGCGCCGGCCATCTCAGAGATGTAGGTCACAGAGGCGCCGTACTCGCCGCCCATCGACAGACCCTGTACCAGGCGGGCCATCAGCAGGCCGATGGGCGCCAGGACGCCGATCTGGCTGGCGTCGGGCAGCAGGGCGATGGCGAAGGAGCCGGCGCACATCATGCCGACGCTGGCGGCCAGCGCGGCGCGGCGGCCCCGCCAGTCGGCGAACAGGCCCATGAGATAGGCCCCCAGCGGGCGCATCAGGAAGCCTACGGCGAAGATCGCCGCGCTCTGCATCAGCTGGGCGGTAGGGTCGCCCTTGGGGAAGAAGTGGGGCGCGAAATAGAGCGCGAAGGAGGCGTAGCTGAACCAGTCGTAGTACTCTACGAGATTGCCCGCCGAGCCGCCGATGATGGCCTTGATGCGCCGCCATGGCGTGAGCGCGGGCTGCGCCCCGCCGCCGTCCTTCGCCACCGACATCGCCGTCTCCCCGTTCCCCGCGAGGATGCTGGAGGGTCAGGGGAACCGCAAGGCCGGCGCGGGCCTCAGGCCCGAACGGGTGGTTGCTGAAAACGCACCCGGCCGGCCTTGTCAGTGGGCCGTCAGATCCGGCCGAGCAGGACCAGGATGACGATGATCACCAGGACCAGGCCAAGACCGCCGCTCGGGAAGTAGCCCCAGCTGCGGCTGTGGCCCCAGGTAGGCAGGGCCCCGATCAGGAGCAGGATCAGGATGATGATGAGGATAGTGCCGAGTGACATCGCGTTCTCCCAGGCAATAGCCCGACGTGCGAGCCGAACGTGGGGATAAGGCGAAGGTTCCGGAGTTCGGAAGTGTCAGTCGGCGGCGTCGGCCGCGTGGAAGCGGGCGTCGGCGTCCTTCACGCCCAGGGCGTACATCAGGCCGATCCAGCCGCCTTTCACCCGCGGCAGCAGGAGCAGGGTCACGGTGAGCAGGGCGGTGAGCAGGATCGGGATGGAATAGAGCGGCGGCGATTCCCAGACGATCGGGAACAGCAGCAGCGGGGCGACCACGAGGTGGCCGACCAACAGTATGGTCAGATAGGCCGGGCCGTCGTCGGCCGGGTAGCGCGCCAGGTCATGGTCGCAGGAGGGGCAGCGTTCATTGACCTTGAGGTAGCGCCAGAACAGCGCGCCCTTGCCGCAGGCGGGACAGCGTTGCTTCAGCCCACGCAGGATCGACGGGATCAGCGGGTGAACGATCTCGGGCATGGGGCCGATATGGGCCCTTTTGCGCTGCAGCGGAAGAGGCGGGCGATCCGCCGCAGACGTTTCCCGCTACTTCCTGGCCTCGTCGGCCGCGTTCTTGACGACCTTGCCAGCGGATTGCACGTCGCGGCCCACACCGGAGACGGTGTTGCAGGCGCCGGTCACGAGCATGGTGGCGGCGGCGGCGAGCACGATGAGCTTGCGCATGGCGAATCCCCTTCGACGATCGGCGAATCTTCAGGCCGGGCCCCATCCATAGTCAAGCTTGCGGCGGGATTTTGGCCGCCTCAATGCGGTTCCGGGAAGGGGTCGGCGGTGGTCCCGGTCCGCTCGGGCCGGGCGATGGCGGCCTTCAGGCAGCTGTCCACCACGGCGTAGTAGCGGGAGACCAGGTCCGAGCCGATCACGAAGGGATGCGGCTGGCCGGGTCGCCGCGCCGCCAGCCGCGCCAGCTTCTCAAGGCCGCCATCGGCGAACAGGTGGGCGTTGATGACGCCGTCGGCGCCGGCCCGGGCGCTGAGCAGGCCGAGCCTCTGAACCGAGGCGTCGAAGGCCAGCAGGCCGCCGGTGCGCATGTTGCCCGCGCGGATCGGCGGGAAGGCCGTGCCGCCCATCAGCGACATGATCCGCTCGCGCCCGCCGTCGCGCACCGGGATCAGGGCCGAGATCGTGCCGGGGGTGTGGCCGGGGGTTACGAGGAGGGTGACCGTCGCATCCCCCAGGGTGAGCTTCTGGCCGTCGACGGCGACCATGTCGCGGCTGGGGATCGGGGCTGTCTCCTTGCTTCCCGGCGCCGCGCGCTCCAGGCTGATCGGCGGGGCGGCCTCCATGAGCTTCCAGTCCGGCTCGCTGAGGACGACGCGGGCGCCGAAAGTCTTCTGGAACCAGGGGGCGCCGCCGTAGTGGTCCCAGTGGCCGTGGGTGACCACCACATAGCGGATCGTGGCCGGGTCGAGGCCCAGTTTGCGAAGGCCGGGGGTTATGCGGTCGCTGGCGTCGGCGATGGAGCCGCCTGAGTCGAACAGGATCAGGCCGCCGGAGGTCTTCAGCACCCAGGTCCCGACGAAGCGCGTCCCAACGTAATAGAGGTTGTCGAACACCCGGGCGGGCTCCAGCCAGACCGGATGGCCGGTGGTCAGCATCTCGCGGACCATTCCGCCGCCCTGGGGCTTGCACTGGAACAGCACGCCCTTGAGCTCATCTCCGGCCAGGGTCTCGGCGCCGCGCACATGGAGGGCCGCCTCGGGCGGATCGGCCGTGGACTGGGCGGGCGCGGAGACAGGGACGAGAAGGACGGCGGCGAGCGCCAGGGCTGCAGGTCTCAAGGGGCGATCCTCCCGGTTAGTTGGCGCGAGGTTAGAGGCATTTCCGCGATGCGTCGCGCCCGGCTAGGCTGGGGTCAGGGAATGTGAGGGGAGGACGCCATGGACGACCGGGTTGAGGAACTGCTCGACAAGCTGGCGATCCAGCAGGTGATGGCCGCCTACACCCGTGCGGTCGACCGGGTGGATGTGGAGCTCATGAAGGGCGCCTACTGGGAGGACGCCATCGACGACCACGGGGTGTTCACGGGCAGTGGCCATGACTTCTGCGACTGGGTCTGCGCGCGACTGCCCCGATGGCGTTCCACCACGCATCTGCTGGGCCAGATGTACTTCGCCAGCCTGGGCGGCGGTCGCGCGGTGACCGAGACACGGTTCAACGCCTGGAGCTCGCCGCACGGCGGCGGCGAGGGGACCATCGTGGGCGGGCGCTACCTGGACGTCTTCGAGAAGCGTGGGCAGGAATGGCGGGTGCTGAACCGCCACTGCATCTACGACTGGTCGGGGACGCGGAGCTTCGACGGGACCCAGAGCCGCGGGGTCGAGGGCCAGGGGTCGCGGGACGACCGGTCGTATGGGTTCTTCGCGGAGCATGGGCGCTAGCTTGGTCCTGAACGCCTCGGCTATCCTCTCCGGAGGAGGAACAATCCCATGACCGACGCGGCGATGAACGACCAGATCCAGGCGATGCTCGACAGGTCGCAGATCGACCAGGTGCTGGCCAGATATTCGCGCGGGGTGGACCGCGTGGATGTGGGGCTGATCCGCAGCGTCTATTGGGACGAGGCCATCGACGACCACGGCTCGTTCACCGGCAACGGGCTGGATTTCGCCGACTACCTGGGCGAGCGGATGCCGAAGCGCCACCGGGCCACCACCCACTTCGTGGGCAAGACCTATTTCGCCAGCCAGGACGCCACCCAGGCGCGAACCGAGACGGCGTTCCAGGCCTTCAGCCATCCTACCGCCAACCATGAGGGCTATGTGATCGGCGGCCGCTACATCGACCTGTTCGAAAAGCGCGGCGGGGAATGGCGCATCCTGCACCGGGTGCTGGCCTATGACTGGTCGTTCACGGCCACCTTCCACGAACAGACCTTGGGTCTGGGCGTCGACGGCGGCCGCGCGCCGGACGACCGGTCCTACGGGTTCTTCGCGGGGATGGAGAAGATGGCCGGCTGAAGCGACGCCCCGGTCAGTGGGCCGCGGGCGTGTCCTCGGATATCTCCTCCAGGGTGCGGCCGACGGCCTTGGCGCCGTAATCCTGGGCGATATCGCCCAGGGACAGGATGCCGGCCAGCTTGCCCTGGTCGTTCAACACGATCAGCCGGCGGATCTGGTGCGATCCCATCTTGGCCGCGGCGTCGGCCACGTTGTCGGTGTCGACGCAGGTCTGGACGTCGGCGCTCATCACCTCGGAGACGGCGGTGTCGAGGTCGAGCCCCTCGGCCACCGCGCGGATCACGATGTCGCGGTCGGTGACCAGGCCGATCACCCGGTCCTCCTGCGCCACCGGCACGGCGCCGGTCTCCACCTTGGCCATGGTGCGCGCCACTTCCCGCAGGGTGCTGGTGGGTTTCACGGTGACCACCTGGGCGGTCATGACTTCGGCGACGTTCATGGGCGGGCTCTTCCTGCTTTAAGCGGAGTGAGCCCCTTCAACCCGTGGCGGGCGCGGGTGTTCCGGCCTGTTAGGGACCTGTTGACCCTGCCCGTTGGCTGAAACGTTAAGCGTGGCCGCTTAACTGGTCCGTCATGTCCGACGCACGCGTTTATCAGGGCGCAGAGCGGCGGAGCCGCCGGCTGCCGCTCAAGTATGCTCTGCTGGCGCTGCTGGGCGCCTCGGCGATCGCCTACGCCACACTCTGCCCCATCGAACTGCGGCCACACGTGGCGCCGGCCAATGAGGAGCGGCTGCTGGCCTTCGTGGCCCTGGGCTTCGTACTGGCGCTCACCTTCCGCCGCCGCTGGGCGCAGGTGACCGTCGCGGTGATGCTGTTCGCCATGGGCCTGGAGGCCGTGCAGCACTTCATCCCCGGCCGCCACGGCCAGGTCGACGACGCGATCATCAAGGCGCTGGGCGGCCTGATCGGCTCGGGCATGGGCCACGCCTTCTTCCCCGCCAAGCGGGCCTATATGCGCCTGCTGGTGCGGCCCGCGGGGCGGTTGCCGGCGGGCCTGGCATACCTTGCTCCGGCGAAGGTACGGTCCGAGCCTTGAGAGCGGTCGGCTCGACCTGCGAGGCCCACACAGTCTGCTGAAAAAGCAGAGGGCTTATTGTAAAGCTTGGCTCATGTGCCCGGAACTCGCCCAGAAGCTCCCCGCGATCTGCCGTCAGCTGTTCACGTTCGAGGGACGCCTTGGCCGGCTTCCGTTCTGGAAGCTGTACTTGCTGCTTTTCGCACTCGGGGCGGTGGTCTGGGCGGCGGGGCTGTTCGCGGTGATCGCATTCGGCGCGGCCGGTGGCCTCGTGTTCGTATTGTTTCCGCCCGTCTGGATAAGCCTCGTGTCGATCACTCTTCGACGGGCCCATGACCGCAATCATGGCATAGCCTGGTGGGCACTGGTCCAGGTCGGGCCGCTCGCCGTCGGGGCCATTGCGCAGGCCATGCTTGAGACCCAATCGGTCGGCCTGGCATGGCTTGGCGCGTTCCTTTCGCTTGGGGCGGTCGGCTTGGTCCTTTGGGGATGGGTAGAGCTGGGCTTCCGGAAGGGCGACGTGGCGCCGAACCGGTTTGGCGCGGCGTCCGCCGCCTAATCCGCGTCCATCTTCAGTGCGGCGATGAAGGCTTCCTGCGGGATCTCGACCTTGCCGAACTGGCGCATGCGCTTCTTGCCGGCCTTCTGCTTGTCCAGCAGCTTGCGCTTGCGGCTGGCGTCGCCGCCGTAGCACTTGGCGGTGACGTCCTTGCGCAGCGCGCGCACCGTCTCGCGGGCGATGATCCGGCCGCCGATGGCCGCCTGGATCGGGATCTGGAACATGTGCGGGCTGATCAGCTCCTTCATCTTCTCCACCATGCCGCGGCCGCGGGCCTCGGCGCGGTCGCGGTGGACCAGCATGGAGAGCGCGTCCACCGGCTCGGAATTGACCAGGATGGACATCTTGACCAGGTCGCCCACCCGGTAGTCCTCGATGGCGTAGTCGAAGGAGGCGTAGCCCTTGGAGACGCTCTTCAGCCGGTCGTAGAAGTCGAACACCACCTCGTTGAGCGGCAGGTCGTAGACCACCAG
>CANJKG010000025.1 GCA_947474775.1 Caulobacteraceae bacterium
CCCTTGATCAGCAGGCTGCCGGTGAACTCGGTGATCGCGCCGCCTTCCGGATTGGTGATGATGAAGCCGTCGTGCTTCTCGGCGGTGATGTTCGTCATCGGGTAGAAGATGTGGGAGAAGAACTTGGCCCCCTTGGCCATCGCCCATTCCTTCATGGCGGCGGCGACCACCTCGGCCACCACGGGATCCAGCGCGGCGCCGGCCATCACCGTGTTCTTCATGGCCTTGAAGGCGTTCTTGGAGAGCGCCTCCTCCATGGTGGCCAGGTTGAAGACGTCGCTGGCCCAGATGTCCTTCAGGGGCTCGGTGGGCGTGTAGGTCTTGGAGACGCGGTTGGTGATCTGCGCGATGGCCTGCGCCCGCGATTGGTTGGAACTCATGACGTCGCTCTTTTCCCCGAAATGTCTTGGCCGAGCATCAGGCGGCCAGCGGGCGGCGGGTCAATGCAGGCGGCGGCGGGGCGGCGGAGTCCGATCCAGTCTTTGCCGGCTTGCGCTGAATCCTACGGGGCGGGGGCAGGTCTGCTCAATAAACACGCAGTCGGGGGGTGGCCTCACGGTCCGCTATTCGCGGGCTGACGGGAGCCCGGACCTGGCTCCGGGCGCCGCCGGCCGGGAGGTCTGGCGATAAACTTCCCTTATGCTGGATCGCTTTTTGGAATTGGACTTGAGGTGGGGCGGGTGCGATTCTGCAGCTGGCTGTCCGGGATGATTACGCCAGAGGAACGACGATGCTCAGCGAAGCCGACAATCAACTTCTTTGCCGCGTCGAAGGCGACGCCCCCATGGGCCGGATGCTGCGCGACAACTTCTGGGTGCCGGCGATCCGCAGCGCCCGGCTGGAGCCCGACGGGGCGCCGATCCGGCTGAAGTTCTTCGGCGACGACTATGTGGTGTTCCGCTCCACCGACGGGCGGGTGGGCTTCTTCGACGAGGCCTGTCCGCACCGCAGGGCCTCCATGGCGCTGGGCCGCAACGAGGGCAACGGCCTGCGCTGCATCTTCCACGGCTGGAAGATCGACGTCTCCGGCAAGGTGGTGGAGATGCCCAACGAGCACCGCGACCCCGAGCGGATGTGCGCCAAGGTGAAGGTGGGCCACTACCCCACGCGCGAGGTGGTGGGCATGGTCTGGGTCTACCTGGGCGCCAAGGCCGAGCCGCCACCGCTGCAGAACTTCGAGTTCATGACCCTGCCGGAAGAGCACGTGCGGATCCTGACGGTGGACATCCCGTGCAACTGGATCAACAGCGTCGAGGCCTCCATCGACGACGCCCACGTGGGCATACTGCACGCCAGCTTCATGGACGTGTACAAGGACCGCCGACCGCACGAGGTGGTGGCCGGCCCGCCGGCCTATGAGGTGGACCAGCACCCCTATGGCTTCCAGGGCACGGTGCTGCGCTCGCTGCCGGGCGGGCGCTCCATGGCCAGCTCCACCCACTTCGCCATGCCGTGGTTCGGCTTCACCTCCACCGGCCGGCCCGACGCGCCGGGCGCCACACGGCGGGCGGTGCACGTGGCCATACCGATCGACGACTACAACTATCGCCAGGTGTTCTTCAGCTACGACGTGAACAGCCCCGCGGAGAACTTCTTCGCCGGCGCCACCGAGTATGACCAGGACAACTTCGCCCCGCCGCTGGGCGGGCCGGAGACCGTCTGGGGCCAGGACCGCGAGGCCATGAAGAACGGCCATTTCAGCGGCTTCCTGTCCAACCTCACCTCCGAGGACACCGCCATCCAGATGAGCCAGGGGGCCATCCCCGACCGGACGCACGAGGTGCTGTGCTCCAGCGACAAGGCCATCGGCTTCATGCGCCACACGCTGATCCAGGCGGCGCGGGACTACCAGGCCGGCAAGGTCCCCCTGGGCGCGGCGCCGGGCATCGACTGGAGCAAGATCCGCTCTCGGCTGGCGTTCGTGGAGCCGGGCGAGAACTGGCGCGACAAGCTGGCCGCCGCGCCGGACTTCCGCGTGCCGGCGGTGGCCCTGACCTGAGGCCACCCTCTCGTTCCCGACCATCGTCGAGATCCACGAGCTCATGCTCCGCTATTATACCGCAGGCGTGCGGGTTAAGTTCTAAGCCCAGACAAGAAGAGGCGAACGGGGATGAGCGTGTTAAGCCGGCTCCTGAAGGGGGCTCCTCAGACGGATGCGCCGTCTCCGGGCCTGAAAGCCTTCACCCTGGTGATCGTTTGCCTGGTCACGGTCCTGGCGATGACCGACCGCAACATCCTCAATATCCTGCTGACCCCCATCAAGACCGAGCTGGGGGTCAGCGACACGGCCATGGGCCTGCTCACGGGCACCGCCTTCGCCCTGTTCTACTGCACGGCCGCAATCCCCATGGCGCGGCTGGTGGACGCCGGCAACCGGCGCAACATCCTGACCCTGTCGCTGGCGTTCTGGAGCGCGGCCACCGCGCTCTGCGGCCTGGCCAACAGCTATTTCCACCTGCTCATCGCGCGCATCGGCGTGGCGGCGGGCGAATCCTCGGCCAACCCGGCGATCATGTCGATGGTCTCCGACCTGTTCCCGCCCAACCGGCGCGCCATGGCGGTGGCGGCGACGACCATCGGCCTGGGCCTCGGCGTCATGCTGGGCGCGGGGTTCGGCGGCTACCTGGCCGACACCATCGGCTGGCGCGGCGCCTTCGTGGTGGTGGGCCTTCCGGGGCTGCTGCTGGCGCTGGTGATGTGGATGTTCATCCCCGAGCCGGTGCGCGGGGCCTATGACGGGGGCGCCAAGGCCAACGCCGACGACGCATCGACCTGGCGCACGATCCGCTACCTGTTCTCCATCCCCAGCTTCGATCTCATCGCCATCGCCAAGACCAGCGCCCAGATCGCCACCCAGGCCCAGCTGATCTGGTTCCCCACCTATCTGATCCGCGTCCACGACCTCAGCCTGACCCAGACGGGCCTCTACTACGGCCTGTGCATCGGGCTGGGCACCACGCTGTCGTCGGTGGTCGGCGCCCCGCTGGCCGACTTCCTGGCCCGCAAAGGCGCCGTCTGGTACATGCGCGTCTGCATCCTGGCCATGGCCCTCGCCGCGCCGTTCGCGCTGTCGATCAGCTTCGCCCCCAACGCCTTCTGGGCCATCGGCCTGCTGTTCTGCTGGAACTTCACCTCGGCGCTCAACACCAACGCCTCGATGGCCGCGGCCCTCGCCGTGGTCCGTCCCAGGACGCGCGGGATGATGACCGCCGTGGTCTACTTCATCTACAACCTCATCGGGGCGGGGATCGGCGGCCTGCTCATCGGGGCGCTGAATGATGCGCTGGCCCCGCGGTACGGCGAAGAGGCCATCCGCTACTCGCTGATGGCCATGCCGGTGGCGACGGCCATAGCCGGCGTGCTCTATTTCTTCGGCTCGCGCACCATCGAGCGGGATGTGGAGCGGGCAAAGGCGGCGTGATCCCGGCCTTTTCCCGGCGCGCGCGCACTATATGACATTCCAGATGATGCAGTTCGGCTTACGGCTTCCATGACCTCCCAGACCAACCTCCCCGAAATCGCCGACGTCCTGATCATCGGCGCCGGCGCCTCCGGCGGCGTGGCCGCCAGGCGCCTGGTGGACGCCGGCCTCTCAGTGGTGGCCCTCGAACAGGGCGAGTGGCAGGACGCCACCCAGTATCGCGGCGCCTACTGGGACTGGGAGCTCGGCGCACTGAAGACCTGGTCGTCCAATCCCAATGTCCGCCAGTCGCCCGCCGACTATCCGGTGGACGTCAGCGACTCCGACATGGGGGTCATCAACTTCAACGGCGTGGGCGGGGCGACCATCCTGTTCAACGCCGTCTGGATGCGGCTGACGCCGGACGACTTCCGCCGCCGCTCCGCCAACGGGGTCGGCGACGACTGGCCGATCAGCTACGAGGAGCTGCAGCCCTTCTACGAGCGCACCGACCGCGAGATCGGCGTTTCCGGCCTGGCCGGCGACCCGGTCTATCCGCCGCCCAACGACGAGTTCCCGCTGCCGCCGTTCAACCTGCGGCCCGGCGCGCTGAAGGTCGCCCGCGCCGTGGCCAGTAAGGGCTGGCACTGGTGGCCCCCCACCAACGCCATCATCACCGCCAACTACGACGGACGCCGGGGCTGCGTGCTGCGTGGCGCCTGCCAGACCGGCTGCAACGAGGGCGCCAAGTCCTCCATCGACGTCACCCACTGGAAGCCGGCGGTGAAGGCCGGCTGCAACCTGGTCACCGGCGCGCGGGTGCGGCGGATCCTGCTGGACGAGGGCGGCCTGGCCGCCGGCGCGGAATGGCTGGATGTGGACGGCGGCGTGCATGTGCAGCGCGCCCGCATCGTGCTCTGCGCGGCCAACGGCGTGGGCACCGCGCGCCTGCTGCTGGCCTCGGCGGGAGAAGGCCATCCCGATGGCCTGGCCAACAGCTCCGGCCTGGTGGGCCGCCACCTGATGCTGCATCCGCTGGCCAAGGTGACGGGCTTCTTCGCCGAGCCGCTGGAGAGCTGGGAGGGGCCGTTCGCCACCGACCTCACCGTCCTGGAGTTCGCCAATGTCGACCGCTCCCGCGGCCACGTGGCGCCGGTGAAGTGGTCGATGCACCACGGGGGCGCCGGCCCGGTGGCCGAGGGCCTGAAGGTGCTCACCGAGCAGGCCCCCGGCGGCGAGCACCATGCGCGGTTCCGCACGCGGTTCGGTCGCACCATCGGCTGGACGATCATGGCCGAGGACATGCCCGACGAAAACAACCGCGTGACCCTGTCGCCGGACCTGGTGGACAGTTCCGGCCTGCCCGCGCCCAAAGTCAGATACCGCTACAACGACGACGTGCTGCGCGCGCTCACCTGGAACGTGGAACGCTCCAGCGACATCCTGCGCGACGCCGGGGCCTTCGAGATCGAGACCCTCAATCCCGGCATGGCCGACGCGCACCTGATGGGCACCGCGCGCATGGGCGACGACCCGAAGACCTCGGTGGTCGACCGCTGGGGCATGAGCCACGACGTTCCGAACCTGGGGATCATCGACGGCAGCATCTTCGTCACCGCCAGCTGCGTGAACCCCACCAGCACCATCTGCGCCCTGGCGCTGCGCACGGCGGAACGGCTGATCGACACCCGCGCCGAGTGGCGCGAACCGAAGGTGCCGGTGGTCCCGGCCGCGCCCGCCGGCAGGCCCCGCGCCGAGGCCCCCGCCCCCGCCTCACCGGTGTTCTCCGCCGGGGAACGCGAACGGCTGGCCGCCCTGGCCGACGCCCTGCTGCCCGGCGACGAGGTGATGCCCCCGGCCAGCGGCGTGGACGTGGCCGGCGCGGGCCTCGACCGCGTGCTGAGCGCGCGGCCGGACCTGGCGGAAATCCTGCACACCCTGCTGGCCGAACCGGTCTCCGACCCGCTGGCCTGGCTGGGCGCGCTGAAGGACAGGTCGGCCGCCGACCACCGGCAGCTGCTGATCGCCGTGGCCGGCGCCTACTACACCGACAAGCGGATCAAGGACCTGGTGGGCTATCCCGGCCAGCCGGAGACCCCGCACCGCCCCGACCGCGGGGTTCCCGCCTATATGGAGGAAGGCCTGCTGGACCACCTGTTCGCGGCGCAGTGAGCTATCCGGTCTTGCCCGCAATCTCCCGGCGGGTCTCAATGGGCCCGGCGACGGCGTCGAGGCGGCAAGATGGTACGACTGGCATTGGTGATCACCGCGGGCCTGATGCTCACAGCCTGCAGCGACGGACGATACAAGATGACCGAGGCGGGCGGCACGGTGTTCATGGTCGACGCCCAGTCCGGCGAGAGCTGGGTCTATCTGAACGGCCGGTGGAACCTCATCGCCGGCGGCCCGGCCAAGCCGTAGAGCACGATGCGATCAGACGATTCCGTCTGATCGCATCGTGCTCTAGTCAGGCCGGCGTGCGGACGAGGTCGGGGTAGGCGGCGGCGACGATGCGGCGGAAGCCGTCCTTCCAATGGACCTTCCACTCCAGGCCGATCTCGCGGCCCCGGGTCAGGTCGGGGGCGAAGTTGGGCAGGGCCTTGTCGTTGGTGAAGCGGAACTTCGGCGTGATACCGGTGAGCTCGCCCAGGTAGTTCACCCAGTCCACGGCCTGGACGGCCTCAGTCCCGCCCCAGTTGACGATGGTCGCCGGGACCGAGGCCGCCTTGAGGAACGGCTCCATGTGCGCGGCCAGGTCGTCCTCGTGGATGGGGGCGTGCACGCAGACCCGATCGGGGAGCTCGATCTCGCGGCCCTCGACAAGCGCCCGCAGCTGGTTGCCCGGCAGGCCGCCCAGGTGCTCCCCATAGGCCACGTTCAGCCGCGCGATGGTGGTGGGCAGGTTGTGGATCTTGGCCAGGGTGCGCACGACGCCCTCGCCCGCCAGCTTGGTGCCGCCGTAGTTGGGGGCCCTGAGCGTGGGCGTGCCCACGTGGTCGGTCTCCTTGTAGGCGTGGAACGGGTCGGGATTGTCCGAATAGACCGAGTTGGTGCTGATCTGCAGGAAGGCCTTGGCCTTGCGGCAGTGGTGCATCAGGAGGCCGGCGCCCTCGGCGTTCTCCACCATGCCCGCCTCGGCCGTGCCCGGCCGGGTGGAGGCGGCGAAGTGCAGGACGTAGTCGAAGTCGTCGGGGACCTCGTCGAACTCGCCCTTGGTGAAATCGCCGACCACGGGCCGTATGCCGATGGCCTCGGCGGCTTCCTTCGACCCCGGCTTCGAATAGCGCGCCAGGCCCCACATCTCGCAGCGCGGCGCATGGACCCGGGCGATCGCGCCGCCGACCTGGCCGGTGTGGCCGGTGATAAGAACCTTCTTGCCTTCGAGCACGCCGACCCCTCCCGCTTTTCCGGATTTCCGCGGAACCTCTCACCTGCCCGCCGCCAGGTCCAATTGGAAAAATCGGATCGGCATAAGCAAATTCAATGGGGAGGCGCGCGGCGATCTCAGCCGATGTGCTGGAGGATTCCGCCCTCGGCCCGCCAGGCCGCGCCGGTGGTGGCGGAGGCTTCCCGCGAGACCACGAAGGCCGCCAATTCGGCCAGTTCGGCGGCCTCGACATAGCGGCCGATCACCGAGGTTGGGAAACCCTCGATCAGCCGCTTTGTGTAATGTTCGTCCAGTGTCAGGCCCTCGGCCTTGGCCACCGCGGTCCGCTCGTCCTTGCGGTCGGGCACCGCCGTCGGGCCCACGACCAGGGTGTTCACCGTGACGCCGGAGAACTTGAGCGCCTCGGCGAAGCTGCGCGCTACGGACGCCTGCGCGGCCTTGGCGGCGGAATAGGCGGGCAGGTCCACCGAGGGCACGATGCCCACATTCGACCCGATGAACAGGATCCGACCCCAGCCCTTGGCCTTCATCCGCGGCGCATAGTGGCGGGCGAGCCGCACGCCCGACAGGACGTTGTCGTTGAAGGCCTGCAGCCACTGCTCGTCGGTGATCTCGAACAGGTCAAGCTTCTCGTAGATGCCGGCGTTGGCGACCAGGATGTCGAGGTCGCCGGATGCGGCGATCACGGCCTCGGCGCCCGCCGCGGTGGTCAGGTCGCCGGGGGCGGCGAAATAGGTCCCAGGCGCCGTGCGCTCCAGCTCGGCCACCGCCACGGCCACGGCCTCGGGGCTCCTGCCGTTGATCCCGACGATCGCGCCGCAGGACGCGAGCTTCGCGGCGATCACCCGCCCGATCCCCCGGCTCGATCCGGACACCAGAGTGCGTAGCCCGCCTAGATCGACAATCATCCCCGAACTTCCCTGGATAAGCTTTGGAAGGCCCTACCGCGTGCGGGCCGCTTCCTTCAACAACAGTTCCGCCAGCGCCTGCGGGCAGCTCTGCAGGACCTGGTGGCCGGCGTCGATCTCGTGCACCCGCGCCGCGCCCAGCCGGTCGGCGAAACGCGCCTGCCAGTGGGTGGGCAGGGCCTGGTCCTGGCGCAGGAGGACGTAGCTCGCATCCACCTCCGGAGACTGGCGGTAGCTCCAGTTGGTGTCCGCGCCGCCGCAACGGGGCGGCCAGTTGTCCTTGCCCCATTGGGCGCGGAAGGCCTCGAACATCTGCTCGGTCATGTCGTTGCAGAACATGGCCCGGAAGTTAGCGGGGCTGTAGGTCTCGCCCGGCAGCCGGCCGACCTCGCGGGGATCGGCGCCCCGCGGGCCGCCCATCATCTGGGCCACGGTCTGCCCATGCAGCGGTGCGCTGCAGGAGACATAGACCGCCGCCCGGAACATCCCCGGACGCTCCACCATCAGCTTGGGGATCACTGTGCCCGCCTGGGAATGGCCCACCAGCACCCCGCGCCGGATCCCGGCGGCGTCCAGCTCGGCGGCGAACTCCGCCACCACGTCGTCGATCCCCAGACCGGCCACGTCGCGCCCGCGCTTGGCGCCGCAGCCCGGAACGTCGAGCGCCAGGGCGCGGCCGAAGCCGGGGTCCTGCAGACGCATGGCCGCGATGGTCTCGGCCCAGGTCCATGCGGCCTGCTTGCCGCCGTGGATCATCACGAAGTCCGTGGACATGCTTGCCTCCCCTGACCTCCTTGCCTCTTACCCTGGTGCGCGGACTCCGTCGTCAAGCCGATCCCCTCGCGTTCAGCGTGGACCGCCGCACCGGGGTGACGCCGCCGTCCACCCGCAGGTCCGTCCCGGTGATGAAGCCGGCCTCGTCCGAGGCCAGGAAGGCGGCGGCCAGCGCGATATCCAGCGCCGTGCCCCAGCGTCCCAGCGGGGTCTTGGCCCGCGCCTCGGCGGCGCGGGTTCCGGGTTTGGCCTCCAGGCGGCCCATGGGGGTCCAGATGATGCCGGGCGAGATGGTCGCCAGCCGCGCGCCGCGCAGCCCCCACGCGCCGGCGCGGGCCGCGCACCAGCGGATCACGGCGCGCTTGGTCTGGGCGTAGGCGAACGAACGGCGCGGGAAGCTGTCGTCGGCCTCCGTCACGGCGGGGAGGCGGGCGTTGACCCGGGCCAGGAAGTCCGCCGCCAGCGGGGCATCGAACAGGGCGTCCAGGTCAGGGTCGGCGAGCGCGGTGTGCCCGGCCATGGAGGCGATCATCACCAGCGCCAGGTCTTCCTCCAGGTCGGTCTCCAGCGCCCTCAGCATGGCCTCGGTGGCCACGGCATTGACCGCGATGATCTGGTCGGAATCCGCCGTGGTGGGCGAGACGCCGGCGGTGTGGATCACGCTCCTCAGCCGGCCCTTCGCCCGGGCGGCGTCGACCACCCGCATGGCGGCCGAGGCCTCGGTGAGGTCGGCGGCGAGGGTTCCGGCGACGGGGAAGCCCTCCTCGCGGAGGGAGTCGGCGAACGCCTCCAGCCGCTCCGGGTCGAGGTCGGTGAGGAACAGGTTATGGTTGCGCCCGAAGGTCCGCGCGCAGGCGCGGCCCATGCCGCCATAGGCGCCGGTGATAAGCGCCTGGCCCCAGCCTAGCCGGACGCCCGTGTCGGTTTGCATCTAGGCCTCGCCCAGGTCAGCGGTGGCGCGGGCGACCTCGCCCTCGAGCCAGGCGAGCTCGTCGTAGGTCCGCCCGCCGGTGGCCGCGATCAGTTGCTCCAGCGCCCCCAGCTCGGCCGTGAGCACGCCCTTGTGCTTCGGATCGACGGCGCGGGCCATGTCGGTGAAGTGCAGGGCCTCCACCGGCCGGCCGGCGTCCACGTGGCGCTGGGCCGCCTGGGCCAGGGCGTCGGGACCGCCGGCCATCTGCGCCAGCTCCCCCCAGATCGCACTGGCGGGCGTGGCGTAGATCTCGGTGGTGGATTCGTGGCGGAACCAGCCGGTGTACTCCTCCCACACCGCGCGCACGTACCAGCGCACGGGGCCGCGGCCTGGCGCCATGTCCAGGTGGGCCGGCAGCTCGATCTCGCGCATCAGCGAATAGAGGTCCTTGCCCTGGCTCATCCCCCTGACGGTCTCGTCGTGGATATGGGCGACGGCCTCCCTGATCCTGCCGAAGTCGGCGGCGATACGCCCCTCGCCCACGATGGGCGGGCCGTGGCCGGTGAGCAGCAGGGCGGGCTTCCGGGCGATGGCCTGGTCCAGGTCGCGCAGGAACTGCGGCACGCTGCGGTCGCGGTCGCCGCGCAGGGTGTAGAAGTGCGGCAGGGCGCCGTAGAGCGCGCCCGCCCAGTTGCCGGTGAACAGGGTCCGCTCGTCCGGCAGCCAGACGTGGATGGAATCGAGGGTCTCACCGGCCGGGGTGGAGTAGAGCTCGAAGCGACGGCCGCCGACCATGAATTCGTGGGACTGGTCGAACAGGGTGGTGGGGGCGAACTCGGTGGAAGGCTTGCGCCAGCTCTGGTGGTGGGCCGGGTTGTTGGCGTTCAGGCCGTTCACGATCCGGCGGCGGGGATAGAAGAACTCCGTCAGCATCATCCGCTCCTGGCGGATAAGCGGGAACTGCCGCTGCACGACGATGTCGGCGCCGGCGTCATTGAACGCCCCCCAGCCGCCCATGACGTCGTGGTGGCTCTGGGTGAACACCATCTTGCGAACGTCGAGCCTGCGGCCGAGCAGCTTTTCGAAGCGCTCCCGGTGCCGCTCGCCCTGGTAGGGGGTGCCGGCGTTGATGATCACATCGCCATCGGGGCTGGTCACCACATAGGCCGACGACGTGCCGCGCGAGAGCAGGATGTGGTCATTGACCCGCTCGGCCTCGGCCTCCGGCTTCCAGGCGACCTCTTCGACCATCCAGTGGTCGGCGCTGGCGTACTTGGGCAAAATCCGCACTCCTCTGGCGTCAGCGCTTGCGGTTCCGGAAGGCGGCGATCCGGTCCTGCATGTCCGGCCCGCGGCCGGCCCCGTTATAGATCTCATGCGCCAGGCTGGCGCCCAGCGGCAGGCCGTCCGTCTCGATCAGCAGCCGCTTGTTGGCCCGGTGGCTGTGCGAGGACTGGGCGAGCACCTGCTGCGCCACGTCGGCGAGCGCCGCCTCATAGTCGTCGTCGGCCACGCAAAGGTTGGCCAGGCCCATGGCCGCGGCCTCCTCGCCGCAATAGGTGCGGCAGGTGAACATCATCTCCCGGGCCCTGTAGGTCCCGACCCGCCGCGGCAGGCGCACGCTGAGGCCCCAGACCGGCACCAGCGAGAAGCGCGCATGGGTGTCGGCGAACCGCGCGGAGCGGGCGGCCACGATGATGTCGCCGGCCAGCGCCAGCTCCAGCCCGCCGGTGTAGCAATGGCCGTGGACGCCCACGATCACCGGCAGCGGCAGGTTGGCCAGCCGCTCGATCACCTGGGCCTGGAAGTTAGGCTGCTCATGGCCCTCGCCCTCGGCGATGCCGCCCAGGTCGTGTCCGGCGGAGAAGCATTTGCCCGCGCCCTTCAGCAGCACCGCGCGCGCCGTCGGATCGGCCTCGATGGCCGCCACATGGGCGCCCAGCTCGACGAACAGCTCCATGCTGAGCGCATTGAGCTTGTCGGGCCGGTTGAGGGTGAGCCGTGCGAGACCATCGCGGTCCTCGCGCAGGACGAGCGCCTCCACGCTTCAGGCCTTCAGCTTCAGGGGACCGAGGAAATCCCGCTTCTGCAGCGGCACGCCCTTCATCCGCAGGATGTCGTAGGTGGTCGTTGCGTGGAAATAGAAGTTGGGCAGGGAGAAGGTGAGCAGGAAATCCTCCGCCGTGAACGGCAATTCCCGATCGGCGATCTTGAGGACCACCTCACGGCCCACCAGGGCGTTGACCACCCCCGGCGTCATCGCCTCGAGTCTCGCCCTGGCCTGTGCCGCCATCGCCTGCAGGCCGGCGTAGTCCTGGGTCTCGATCGGCGGCGGCGGCGTGAAGGTTCCGCCCTGGACGGCCTCGATGGCTTGCGCCGAATGGTGGGCCACGCTCTGCACCTGGAACTGCAGCGGCCGCATGTCGCCGATCAGGCGGGTATCGACCATCTCCTGCGGGTCGATCCCCTTCTCGCGGCAAAAATCCAGGCCCTTGTCGAGCACCCAGCTGACCTGGGTCACCGTCCGCAGGAAGGGGACCACCGTGAAGTCATAGAGCTCGAACGCCATGTTTCCCCCGCCGCGACCTTGTCGTGGCGCCGACTATATGGCCGCGCATGGGCAGTGGGAAAGCGCAGACGGCCTCAGGCGGCGCGGCGAACGGTGTGGATCAGCTCGCTGCCGGACCAGATCTCGATCCGGTCGCAGAGCGGGGCGTCGTCGAGGAACTGCCTGGCCGCCGCGATGACCGCGGCCGGCTCGCCGGTGTCCACCCCCTTGATGGTGGGCCACGACAGGGTCTCGCCGTATCCCATCAGGGTGAATCGTTTGGCGCTCACTCGCTCTCCCAGATCTCTGGCCCAGGAGCCCTAACGCGGAACGCGGATCATTGTTCCCTAAAAAACATGATATTTCACCGAGACTTGGGCGAAATCCCCATGCCTTCAGGCGCGGGCCAGCCTCGCGCGGCGGCGCAGGGCCAGGCCGACCAGGCCGAAGCCGCCGATCAGCAGCGCCCAGGTGGACGGCTCCGGGATCGCGCCCGTGGGCACGGTTCCGCCGGGGCCGGGCAGCTCAATCTCCGGGCCGCCAGGGCCGGGGCCAGGACCAGGGCCAGGACCAGGGCCGGGGCCAGGGCCGGGACCGTCGCCCGGTCCGCCGGGTTCGGGGGTGAAGGGACGCGGTGTCGAGATCGGCAAGAGGGGATCCTGCTCGGGCGGAGTATCGACGCCGGGAATAGGGGGCTGGTTCGGCGGCTGCAGGACAGCCAGCTCTTCATCCTCGTCCCCAGGGCCGGTCGGCTGCGTGGGCGGACCGCCACCGCCGCCACCGCCACCGCCGCCGCCACCGCCGCCGCCACCGCCAGCTCCACCGCCGCCGCCGCCGCCCAGGTTGGCGACCTGCAGGCCGCCGTCATCGCTCGTCGGGGTGTCGCCGCCCTCGGGGTCGCCGCCCGGCGCGCCTTCAGGAACGCCTTCTGGATTTCCCCCGCCGGCGTCGCCGCCGCCCGGGCCGCCGTCGATGCCCTCGTCGGGCTCGGAGGACATGTCGTCGCCGAAGCTCGAGACGGGCGTGATACCCAGCGCTGTGCCGGGGAACATGGTCACCGGCCCCATGCCGTTGAAGCCGCTGGTGATCCCGGGAGGGGTCCCAGGCACGCCGCCGCCACCGCCTTCCGACCCGCCGCCTAGGAGGCCGCCGGGGACGCCGAAGCCGCCCAGCCCGCCCAGGCTGCTCATCGCCATGCCACCGGCCACGCCGGCGGGCGGCGGCGCGGCGCGCGCGGACATCACCCGGTTGTAAACGCTGGGCGCGGCCAGGGCCGTCACGGCGCCAAGCGTCGCCAGCCCGGCGAAGAAGCATTGTCCCTTGGTGGGCAGGCGCGGGCGGAACCAGCCGAGCGGCAGCCAGAACAGCAGCAGCGGCTTGGGCTGGCAGACATAACCCCAGCGGCGCGGGCTATGGCGGCGCGGCCAGACGGCGGCCATGAGCCGCGAAATGCCAAAGGCGATCTTCCACTGCAGGCGGTCGCGGCCGCGCGGGCCATTGGCGCGCCAGCAGCCGTTGCCCTCGCGGGTCAGCGACCCGGGCCACATCCAGTTGAACCACAGCGCGATATGCCATGCACGGCGCAGGCGTTGTTCAACGCGCCGAACCGCCGCGGTTCTCACCACGGCGGGTCCACCCCAGCTATCGATTCCCAGCGCGGTCATGCGCGCTCCTCGGTATGAGGCCCCCGGGCCTCTGTGATGAAATGGATACGCAATGGTTCGCTCGACGGATGCACAGGCAGAGATAATTTAACTGATCGCTGATCACTTGACGCACCTCGTGCCGTGCAAGAGCGGCGCCGTCAGCGGCCTGGATCGCCGCGCGAAAATATGCCGCCCGTTCTAAAGCAATGGGTTAACGCCGCGACCTGCCGTCCCGGCTGATGATTCCGGGGTCGTCGGAGGCTCAGAAACCCAGGCTGAGCTTGGCGCCAAGGAAGCGCCCCTGAGGGTCGAATCCGCGGGCCGCCACGGCGCCTTGGCTGCTCGCGCCAGGCTGCATTCCACAGAGGAAACCGGCCGATCCCACGAGGCCGTCCGAGGTCAGGCGCCGGTCGACGGAGGTGCGGGCCACGCCGGCCGGAAGTCCGTCCGTTTCCGGTCCGACCGGCAGCGCCCGCAGGCCGCCGCGGATGGTCAGGTCCAGCGCCGGCCGCTTAACCATGACCGACGAACCTGACTGCGCCACCGGCTCGGCCAGGGCCGTCCCAGCCTGGAGCAGCATGGCCAGGCCGGCGGCGGCGATCAGCGCGGTTGCGCCATTTCGGGACATCTGGTCGCTCCAGGGCCCGGATCGGGGCCGCCCACAAGCATTCCCCGCCTTCCTGCGGCGCGCAACCGCCTTCGCCTGACGCGCGCTAAAACTGGCGGTCGCCTGTCAACTGAGACAAACCATGGTCGCGCCGTCTCGCGCCTGAGCAACAGGCCGCTCCTGTCCCCGGGGGCGACGGGGGCGCTGGCCGGAAAGGTCTGCGCCATCCTGGGACCGCGGGCGCAGAGCCTCAGCGGAAGTTGAGTTCGACCATGATGTCGTTGGGGTCGCGGACGAAGAGCTGGCGTAGCTTGACCTCGGCCACCTCGCGGCGGCGGAACGGCAGGCCCCACTCGGTCAGGCGTTGGGCGGTCTCGTCGTGGCCGGAGCACTCGAACGCCACGTGGTCGATGCGGCCCGAGCCCGGCGGCGCCTCCGGCCCGTCGCCCTTGGGCGTGCCGAGGTGGACGATCGGCCGTCCGCCTTCGTCGTAGAGCCAGGCGCTCATGGAGGTGTCGCTGCGCCCGGGGGTGACGCCCACCTTCAGGCCGAGCAGCTCGGAATAGAAGCGGATGGTCTCGGCCATCTGCCGGGTGTGGATGTTCACGTGGTCCAGGTGCTTGACCGGCATTGCCCTACCCCCTGCCCACCGGGCGGCCGTTGGTGCGCTGGTAAAGGCGGCCCATCTGGATGTCGGTGTTCAGCGTCCGCAGCCGGTCCACCCCTTGGGTCTTGGCGGCCAGCACGGTGCGGTTGAGGGTGCGGATGTTGTTGGGCGGCGCGAGCGGGGGTGGTCCCGCCTGGCGGCCGGCCCCGGCGCCCTGCACCTTGAGGTCGAGGCCACGGACGAAGCCGGGCGAGCCGGCCACGTCGATCTCCCACCAGCCGGCGTCGGCCGCGGCGCGGCCCTTGGGCGACACCGAGCGCCCGGCCGGGAAGCTGAGGACGACGCTGGCCTTGGCGTTGGGGGCGGAGCGCACCTGCGTGGCCCGGGCGGTGACATAGCTGGGCGGCGGCGGAGGCGGCGGCGGCATGGCCACGGCGCCCGGCGCGGCCGGGGCCATCGACATCACGGTCCGCGACGCCTCGCCGCCGTAGGCCGGGGCGTCATTGCCCAGGATGTCGTACTCAGACTTGCCCTCGGCCATGGCGCGGCCCTGGGTGAAGGTCTTGACCATGGTGGCCTGGTGGGTGACCACCTCGCCGCTGAGGTCGAGGTCGGTCTTGAGCGCGGTCTTCAGGGTCCGCTCGCCGCGCGAGATGGACTTGCGGTCCTTGTCGTTGCTGGCCGCCGCCAGGCGCGCGCTGAAATCGTCCAGCTGGCGGTCGCGGCAGTCGGCGAGCTTGGTCACGTCGCCCATGGTCTGGGAGCCCACCGGCAGCTGGGTGCCGGCGTCGCCGTCGATGGCGGCGGCCATGCCGCGCATGTCGTTGGCGTACTGCTGCTGCTTGACCTTCATATAGGCGTCGACCGCGCCGCCCACCGCGGCGACCACCGAGATCGCCAGCAGGGCGCGCGTGGCGCCCTCGCCGGTGCCGGCGTTGAGGTTGCCGGCGGAGCCCATGCCCGGGACGTTGAGCTGCAAGGCCTGGGAGAACACCCCGCTCAGGTCCCCGCCCATCATCCCCGCCGGGCCGCCGGCGCCCATGCCGGGCATTCCGCCCATGCCGGGGATGCCGCCACCGCCCATGCCTGGGATTCCCCCGCCCATGCCGGAAATGCCGCCCAGCCCCGGGAAGCCGCCGCCGCCGCCGCCGCTCCTGCCCATCTGGCCGGCGGCCAGGCTCAGGCCGCCGGTCGCCAGAGCCGTGAGCCCGGCCTTGGCCGCGCCGCCGAAGGCCGCCGCGACGCGGGCCTTCTTCAGTTCGGCGTACTGCTTCTGGCGCTCCACCAGGGGCGCGCGCTCGGAGGCGCAGACCGCCAGCACCGACTTGGCGTCGGTGGCCAGCGGTCCCGTGTCCACGGTCGTGGCCGCCTGGGTCTGGCCGACGATCAGGCTGGCGATCACCACGCCCGTGGCGCCGATGCGGGAACGGCGCGATCCCTCGGGGGGACTATTCATCGTGGGCCTCACTGCCTGGAGAGCCGGGCCACGTCGGCCTCGGCGCCGCGTTCGCCGGCCGCCGCCGCCTGCCTGTAGAAGAACAACGCCTGGTTCAGGTCGCGCGGCACGCCGCGCCCGGCCTCGTACATCACCGCCAGGTTGAGGGCGCCGGCGCCGCTGCCGGCGTCGCTGGCCTGGCGGAACAGGGTGGCGGCCTGCCGCTCGTCCTTGGGCACGCCAGCGCCACGCACATAGAGGCCGCCGAGTCCGAGGGCCCCGCGCGGATCGTTCTGCTGGGCGGCGAGGCGATAGTAGCGGCCCACGAGAACCTGCGCCTTCGCCAGGCGGAACTTCAACGGGATCGAACCTCGTCTATTTCGATCTCGACACCACGGCCCGCATCTTCACCGCCACCTGGGACGACACCGGGTACTACGACTCCCATATCGGCTTCCCGAACGCCTTCCAGATCCGGCTGATCGACGTCGGCGGCGGCGATTTCGACATCGAGTTCCGCTACGAAGCCATCAACCGCTCCATCACCGACACCAACAACGGTCCAGGCGAGGCCCCGCGCGCCGGTTTCTCGGCGGGCAACGGCAGCGGCTCGGAGCTCTTCGCCTCCGGCTCCGGCGACTTCAACCAGATCCTGACGATCGACACGGCTCCCGGCAACACCGGGGTTCCGGGCTTCTACGCGTTCCAGGTCCGCGGCGGACAGATCATGGGCGGGGGCCTGAGCAGCAACGCAGGCGGCGGCCCGTCCGACGAGCCCATGCGCCCGGTGACCTTCTCGGTCGACGGCCCCGGCCGACAGCTGGAAGGCAACCGCGGCGTCACGCTCTACGACGTGGTCATCCGGCGCGACGGGGACGACCTGTCCCAGGAATCGGTGGTCAACTGGACCATCGTCGGCGACCCCAGCGACCTGGCTCAGGGGCAGCCCCTTACCGGCGAAGTCGTCTTCGCGCCCGGCGACACCGAGGTCTCCCTGCAGGTCGGGGTGGCCGGCGACATCGTGTTCGAGGAAGACGAGTACTTCTTTTTCCAGCTCACCAACGTCACCTTCGGCGCGATGAGCTGGCAGCCGGGCGAATCCGGCTTCGGCATGATCGTCAACGACGACCCGCGCGTGTCCTTCAACTTCTCCGGCCCGCAGATGCGCGCCGAGGGTCAATCGGGACTGATCCCGTTCGACTTCACCGTCCTGCGCGCCGGCGACCTGCGTGAGGCGTCCACGGTGAGCTGGCGACTGGAGCGCGGCGCAACCGACACCGTGGACCTGGGGCCCGACCAGCCGCTGGAGGGCGTCGTCACCTTCGCACCCGGGGCCGCCCAGGCGACGATCCGGGTGATGGTGGCCGGCGACACCCTGCCGGAGACCGACGAGGCCTTCGTGATGCGCCTGACCTCGGCCACGATCTCGGGCACTCCGACCCCTCTGGACATCGAGACCAGCGGCACGATCCTCGACGACGACATCCGGCAGAACCTGATCGCCGCCGCGCCCACCACCATCGTCGCCCCGGAGGGCAATGGCGGCTCCACCGCCTTCACCTTCACCGTGGTCCGCGTGGGCGACCTGACCGTGGCGGCCCAGACGACCTACGCCATCGCACTACCCGTGACCGGCGGGCTGAGCGCGGCGGAAGTCCAGACGCCCCTGACCGGCGTGGTCGCCTTCGCGGCCGGCGCCGCCCAGGCCACGCTCACTGTCCAGGTGGCGGGCGATGTCACGCCCGAGAACGACGAGATTTTCCGGGTGATCGTCGGCGGCGGCCCGCTCAACACCCTGACGCTCACCGGCGTGGTCATGAACGACGACAAGGTCGCCCTGTCCACCGCGGCCGCAGCTCCCGCCAGCCCGGCCTCTCCGGCCTCTCCGGAGGAAGCGGTGTCCAGCTTCATGCAGCAGCTGATTGGAGGGGGCCTGTGGGCGGACGCAAGCGCACTCTGATCCGGCGCCTGCTAGCCAGCTGCGCCTTCCTGGCGGCCAGCGGCGCGGCGGCGGCGGCCTGGGCCCAGATCGCCCTCGACACCGGCGCGACCCAGGTGAGCTCGGGCGGCGGCGCGCCGGTGATCAGCCAGACCAGCAACACCATCGACATCACGCTGGGCGCCCAGCGGACGATCCTCAGCTGGAACAGCTTCAACCTGGGCTCCGACCAGACGCTGATCTACCGGTTCCAGGACCGCAGCAACCTGGTCCTGAACAGGGTCGCCGGCGCCGCCCTGATCGACGGCCAGATCGAGGCCCTGGTCGGGAGCCAGCGCGGCGCGGGCAATGTGTGGTTCTCGGCGCCCGGCGGGGTGGTCATCGGCGCCAACGCCCGCATCAATGTCGGCGGCCTGCTGGTGACGCCGGCGGCGGTGTCGGCCGCCTTCCTCGACGCCGGCGCAACGACATTCGGCTTCAGCGGCGCGGGGGCCGGCGCGGTCCTGATACGGGCGGGCGCGCAGATCAAGAGCGCCGGCGCGGTGGCCCTGGTCGCGGGCAATGTGGGCCTGCAGAGCGGCGCCGTGGTCTCCAGCGCCTCGTCCGTGCTCTACGGCGCAGCCAACGAGTTCACGCTGCGCTTCGCCAGCCAAGGGGGTGACTTCGACCTGGTGGACTTCGTCGTCCCGACCGGCGGGGGGACAGCCTCGGCCACGCCCTTGACCCTCCAGGGCCAGACGGTCGGCTCAGGCGTCTTCCTGGGCGTGGTCAGCCGGTCCGACGTGGCCAGCGCGGTCATCAACGCGCCCGGCCTCATCGCCGCCCAGTCGGCCAGCGCCGATCGCGGGGACGTGGTGCTCGCCGCCGGGGTCAGCATCGTGGACCGGCAACCGGGCGCGGTCCGGATCAACACCACCACCCAGACCGGGGCGAGCTTCGGCGTGGTCTCCGCCCAGCGCGACCTCCTCGGCGCCTTGTCCCAGCCCACCGCCCTGGCGGCGACCCAGCTGGCCGCCGGGCGCGACCTCGGGATCACCGCCGCCAGCCTCGACGTCGGACAGCTGAGCGCCGGCCGGCTGCTTGCGGCCACCGCGACCGGACCGATCACGCTCCGCAGCGGCGCGTCGGCCCGCGGCGGCGCCGCCTTCCGCTCGGGCGGCGCGCTGACGGTGGCGGGCGGCGCCGGTCCCATTGACGCTGTCGGCCGCCTGCAACTGGACGTGGGCGCGGTGCAGGCCGGGCGCCTCAGCTCCGGCCGCAGCGTGGTGGTCAACGCC
>CANJKG010000026.1 GCA_947474775.1 Caulobacteraceae bacterium
CGCCACCACCGTCGCGGTCGAAGTATTTTCCGATGCTGGAGCTGAGTTCGTCGGAGACCCGCGAGCGCAGGGCGTCTCCGACATCGACATGCTTGCCGGTAACTTGAACTTGCATACCCCAGACAACGCACCTGACCGGGAAAGGTGTCAAGCGCCTGTCAGAAGCGTGAAGGCCTGGTGGAACATGGCGGCGATGATGTTGAACGCCAGGATGAGGACGCTGACGCTGGTCACCGTCAGGGCGTAGCCGACAATCGCCAATATGCCGTCGCGCTGCACCAGCGACAGAGACAGGAGCGCCACAGACAGTCCGGGCAGGATGTTGCCACCCCAGATCGGCAGCACCAGCACGCAGGCCAGCAGGGTGCAGACCACCCCGATCGCCCGGTCGCCCACCGGCCCGAACAGGAACGAGAACCTCGGCCGCGAGACCGCCTCCACCCGCTTGAGCCAGTGGATGGCCCGTGGCAGGCCCTTGTTCAGGTCGGCCACGGCCAGCGTCCGCTCCCGGACCTTGGCCGGCAGCCAGGGCGCGCGGTTGCCGATCACCAGCTGCGGCGCGAGCAGCAGCAGCGGCGCGCCCAGCACCGTGGAGGCTCCCGGCGGCAGCGGCAGGATGCAGGCGACCCCGAAGATGAACAGCAGCGCGCCCAGCGCCTGGGCCCCGAAGCGCTCGCTCAGCTCGCCGACAGTGATGTTCGGCTCTGGATGCTCCGCGACGTCGGAGAGGATCGCGGAAAGCGGCCGACTGGTTTCCGATTGTTCGTCCACGGCGCTGATCTGGCCCCTTGGAGGCGGCGCGCCAAGCGCTTTTTCAGCCGGCGACCTTCAACAGCCGCCGGCGCTCCACGGACGAGGGTATCCGCATGGCCTCGCGGTACTTGGCGACGGTGCGCCGGGCGATGTCCACGCCGGCTTCCTTGAGGATCTCCACGATGCGGTCGTCGGAATGGACCTCGGCCTCCGTGGCCTCGCCGTCGATCAGCTGGCGGATCTTGTAGCGCACGCTCTCGGCGGAGTGGGCCTCGCCGCCCTCGCTGGACGCGATCGAGGAGGTGAAGAAGAACTTCATCTCGAACAGGCCCCGGGGCGTGGCCATGTACTTGTTGGAGGTCACCCGGCTGACGGTGGACTCGTGCATGCCGATGGCCTCGGCCACGGTCTTCAGGTTCAGCGGGCGCAGGTGCTCCACACCATAGGCCAGGAAGGCGTCCTGCCGGCGGACGATCTCTGACGAGACCTTGAGCACCGTGCGGGCCCGCTGGTCCAGGCTGCGCATCAGCCAGCTGGCCTGGGCCATGCAGTCGCTGACGAAGGTCTTCTCCTGGTCGGTGCGGGCCGCCGCGCTCACGCGGGCGTGGTAGCGCCGGTCCACCAGCAGCCGGGGCAGGGTGTCGCTGTTCAGCTCCACCCGCCACAGTCCGCCCGGGCCCTCGTGGATGAAGACGTCCGGGGCCACCGCCTGCACCGGCTCGGCGCCGAAGGCCGCGCCGGGCCTCGGCGTCAGGGCGCGGATCTCGGCCAGCATGTCCCGCAGGTCCTCGTCGTCGATCCCGCAGACCTTCTTCAGCGCCGCCATGTCGCGCCTGGCCAACAGCGGCAGGTTGTCGAGCAGGGCCTCCATGGCCGGGTCCAGGCGGTTCTTGTCCTTCAGCTGCAGCGCCAGGCATTCGCGCACGTCGCGGGCGCAGACCCCGGTCGGCTCGAAGCCGTGCAGGACGCCCAGCACCGCCTCCAGGAACGGCAGGTCGCAGCCCAGCCGTTCTGCGGTCTCGACCATATCGACGCGCAGATAGCCGCCCTCGTCCACGGAATCGATGAGAACGGCGGCGGCGGCGGCCTGCGCCGGGGTCAGCCCGGCCAGCGCCAGCTGCGCGTGCAGGTGCTCATGCAGGGTCACGCCCCGGCTGAGCGCGTCCTCCAGTCCCTCGAGGTCGCCCTCGCCCAGTCCGCCCTTGCCGGCGCGGGACCAGTCCACGGCGCCGCCGGCGTCGGCGGCCTCCGAGGCATCGCCGGTGGCCCGTTCGCCTGGGGAGGCGTCGTCGGGGGTGGCGTCATAGGCCGCCTGGGCCTCCGCGTCGGCGGCGACCTCGGCGGAAGCCTCGCCGTCCGCCTCGGGCCCGGCCGGCGCCTCCTCGACCTCCTCGCGGACGAGCAGCGGGTTGCGCTCCGGCTCTGTCTCAACGAAGGCGTCGAGCTCGATGTTCGACATCTGCAGCAGCTTGATCGCCTGCTGCAGCTGGGGCGTGACCACCAGGCCCTGTCCCTGCCGGATCTCGAGTCGCGCGCTGAGCGCCAAGGGGGAAATCTCCAGGTTGGCGTGTTTCTTGCTGGCCCGACCCTACGCGCCTCATCGCAACCGAATAGTTAACCTCCGGCGGCCCTCCAGACATTGGCGCGCCCGGCGGCCTGCGTCATAGCTTCGCACTCAGTTTGGCGAGGCCCGCATGACCGACCCTTCCCGCCGCGAGGCGCTGCTGATCACCGCGGCGGCCATGGCCCTGCCTGCGGGTGCGACCGTCGCCGCCCAGACCGGGCTCCCGATGGTATGGGACCTCACCGCGCTCTATCCTGTCGACGCGGCGTGGGCGGCCGAACGCGACGCCGTGGAGACATCGCTGAGCGACATCGCCTCGTTCAAGGGCCGACTGGGCCAGAACGCCGCCGCCCTGCGCCAGGGGCTGCAGACCATCTCCGACCTCAACCGGCGCCTCGACCGGCTGGCCACCTACGCCAACCTCAAGGCCGACGAGGACCTGCAGATCTCCGCCAACCAGGAACGCCGCCAGCTGGGTGTCGCCCTGCTGAGCCGCTTCGCCGAGACCGTGGCCTGGGTGAGCCCGGAACTGCTCACCGTGGGCGCGGAAAGGATCCGAGGCTTCCTGGCTTCTGATCCGGGCCTGGCGAAGTTCCGCTTCCAGCTGGAGGACGTCCTGCGGCTTTCCGCCCACACGCTCACGCCCGAGGGCGAGGCCCTGCTGGCGGGCGCGATCCAGCCGCTCGCCGGCGCCCAGGACATCCGCAGCCAGCTGGTCAACGCCGACATCCCCTGGCCGGAGATCGCGCTGAAGAGCGGCAAGGTCCGCCTGGACAGCCAGGGCTACGCCACCGCCCGCGCGGTTCCCGACCGCACCGAGCGCAAGCAGGTGTTCGACGTCTTCTACGCCAGCTTGAAGACCTATGAATCCAGCCTCGGCGCCGCCCTGCAGGCCCAGGTCCAGGCCGACGTCTTCCAGGCCAAAGCCCGCAAGCATCCCAGCGCCGTGGCGGCGGCGCTCGCCGCCGGAAACGTCCCCACCGCCGTCTACCGGACCCTGATCGCCGAGGCCAACGCCGGCCTGCCGGTGCTGCACCGCTATTTCGAACTGCGCCGCCGGCTGCTGGGCCTGCCCGACATGGCCTATTTCGACCTCTATCCGCCACTGACCAAGCTGGAGGCGAAGTTCGACATCCCGCTGTCTCGCAGCCTGACGCTGGCCGCCGTCAAGCCGCTGGGACCGGACTATGTGGCGGTGATCACCAAGGCCACCGAGGCGCGCTGGATGCATGTCTACCCGCAGAAGGGGAAGCGCTCCGGCGCCTATATGGACCCCGGCGCTTACGACGTTCACCCCTACCTGCTGCTCAACCACTCGGACGACTACGAGGGCATGACCACCTTCGCCCATGAGTGGGGCCATGCCCTGCACAGCCTGTTCTCGGCCAAGGCCCAGCCCTACGAGACGGCGGACTATTCGATCTTCCTGGCCGAGATCGCCTCGACCATGAACGAGCACCTGCTCAGCGAGCACATGCTCAAGGCCGCCAAGACCAGGGACGAGAAGCTGTTCTACCTCGACCGCGTCTGCGAGCTGTTGCGCGGCACCTTTTACCGCCAGACCATGTTCGCCGAGTTCGAGCTGGCCATCCACGAGGCGGCCGAAAAGGGTGAGGCCCTGTCCGGCGAGAAGTTCTCCGCCATCTACCTGGAGCTTCTGAAACGCTACCACGGCCCCGGCGTGACCATCGACCCGGCCTACGCCCTGGAATGGGCCTACATCCCGCACTTCTACTACAACTTTTACGTCTACCAGTACGCCACCTCGGTGGCGGCTTCGGCCTACTTCGCCGAGCGCGTCCTGGCGGGGAAGAAGGCCGACCGCGACGGATACCTGGGCGTTCTGCGGGCTGGCGGCTCGGACTATCCGGTGGAGATCCTGAAGTGCGCCGGCCTCGACATGAACGCGCCCGCGCCCTACCGCGCGCTCGTGGCCCGGTTCTCAAGGACGCTGGACCAGATGGAGGCCCTGGTCGGGGGAGCCTAGTTGAACCGGTCGCCGAGGTAGACCCGGCGTACGTCCGGGTTGTCGACGATCTCGTCGGGACTGCCCTCGAACAGCAGCTCGCCGGCGTGGATGATCGAGGCGCGGTCGATGATGTCCAGGGTCTCCCGGACATTGTGATCGGTGATCAGGATGCCGATGCCGCGCCCCTTCAGGAAGGTGATCACCTCGCGGATGTCGGCGATCGCCAGGGGATCGATCCCGGCGAAGGGCTCGTCCAGCAGCATGAAGGAGGGCTCCGAGGCCAGGGCGCGGGCGATCTCTACGCGCCGCCGCTCGCCGCCGGACAGCGAGATCGCCGGCGAGCCCCGCAGGTGTTCGATATGCAGCTCGCCCAGCAGCTGGGTGACGATCGCCTTGGCCTTGGTCTGGCTGCGCTCGCGCAGCTCCACCACGCTCATCACGTTCTGCTCGACGGTCATGCCGCGGAAGATCGAGGTCTCCTGCGGCAGGTAGCCCAGCCCCATGCGCGCCCGCTGGTACATGGGCTGGGAGGTGATGTCCTCGCCGTCCAGGTAGATGGCGCCGTAGTCGACCGGTATCAGGCCGGTGATCATGTAGAAACAGGTGGTCTTGCCCGCGCCGTTGGGACCCAGGAGCCCCGCCACCTCGCCGCGCGCCAGGCGCAGGGAGACCCCCTTGACCACCGCACGGCCGCGGAACGACTTGCCGATGTTCTTGACCACCAGGCCTTCGCCGGACTGGCCTTCCCGGGGCTGGCCGCCTGCGGCGGGTTTCGGCTGGATCGCGTTCACTGGGCGGGGTTCGACTTGGGGTAGAACACGCCGCGCGGCCGGTTCTTGTTGTTGCGTCCCGTGCCCGCGCCCTGCATCTGGCCCTCGCCGGTCTTGGTGTTGATGGTCATCCGGGTCCCACGCATCACGTTCTGGCCCTGGACGGCCACCACGTCGCCGGTCATCACGATCTGCTCGTTGGCTGCATCATAGGTGGCCGCGTCGCCCCGCACCCGCTGCTGCGGGGTTAGGTAGTATACCGCGCCCTCGGCCTCCATCCGCTTCAGGGCCCCGCAGCTGGAGCCCGCCGCGCCCGGCTTGCCCGGTGTGGTCTCGCTGAAGATCTTCAGCACATTGGCCCGCAGCCGCGCGTCGGCCTGCAGCGCCTCGGCGTTGCCGCGCCAGGTCATCAGGCAGGTGGCGTTCACCACCTCCAGCTCGTCGGCGGTGATGTCCACCGGCGCGTCGGAGTTGCGGGCGAGCTGGGCCGCGGCTGGCGCGGCGGCTAGCAGGCTCGCCGAAAACGTCAGGGCCGCGATGTCGGTCAGGCGGGTCATGGGCTGCGGTCCGCGAACTCTCATTTCTTCCCAAGCCGGCCATGCACGCCGCCCTTGAACACCATGCGATCGCCCTTGCCGTAGATGGCATAGGACTTCGCGGTGATTTCTCCAAGTGACCCCACGCCCTGAATGGCGCCTGAACCGGCCAGTTCCCCGGTCTTGGTGTCGAACTGCGAGCCTTCGGTCTTGAAGGTGGCCCTGACGCCGGACAGCCGCACCCCGCCCGTCAGGTCCAGCTTGCGCTCGCCCTCGTGGTAGGTGCCCGACTGGCTCCCGATCCGCATCTCGTCGGGGGAGCCCTCGTCCAGCACCAGGGACGGCCTGTCCAGCGCCACGCGCTGATAGTCCTTGGTGTCGCGGATCGCCGAAACCGCCGTCAGCACGAAGGCGCGGCCCTTCTCGTCGCGGCCCACGAAACGCGGGTTCATCAGGCGGATAGGCTCGTCGGAATCCACCGCCGGCGCCGGGGCCGAAGCGAAGGTGTTGTAGGCGATGGCGCCGGCCAGGCCCAGGAAGATCAGCCCGATGCCGATGGGCAGCGCGAGCCGCAGCGTGCGGATCATCCGCGAGCGATTGCGCCAGCGCTGGGCGCCGTCGTTCCCGCCCCGGGGACCGCTGATCGGAAAGTCGGGCGCGCTCACCTTTGGCCTCAGCTGTGCGCGAAGATGTCGGCGTCTTCCCACCCGCCGACGTCCAGCAGCGCCCGATGCGGCAGGAACTCGAAACAGGCCCGCGCCAGGCCGTCGCGGCCCTCGCGCGCCAGCATCTCGTCCAGCCGGGCCCTGATGGCGTGCAGATGCAGGACATCGGAGGCCGCATAGGCCACCTGCTCCTCGGTGAGCCTGGCCTGCCCCCAGTCCGAGCTCTGCTGCGCCTTGGACAGATCGACGCCCACCAGTTCCTTGGTGACGTCCTTCAGACCGTGGCGGTCGGTGTAGGTCCGGGCCAGCTTGGAGGCGATCTTGGTGCAGTAGACGGGGGCGGTCACCACGCCAAGGTGCAGGTAGAACATGGCGATATCAAAGCGCCCGAAGTGAAAGATTTTTGTCACCGCCGGGTCGGTCAGCAGCCGCTTCAGGTTGGGCGCGTCATAGGCCGGGCGCCGCAGCTGAACCACATGGGCGTCGCCATCGCCGTCCGAGAGCTGCACCACGCACAAGGGGTCGCGCCCCAGCCTCAGGCCCATGGTCTCGGAATCGATCGCCACGGACGAGGCGCTGGCGAGCGCCTCCTTGGGCAGGTCTCCGTCATGCTGGAAAATAGTCACTTCGCCCAAAGCTCCGACCGGCATCGCCGCCTGGAAAAATCCTCCAGCGCGGCCATCTGTCTCCGAACGGTCAGAGGGATGGTGCCCAGGAAAGGACTCGAACCTTCACGGCCGTTAAGCCACTGGCACCTGAAGCCAGCGCGTCTACCAATTCCGCCACCTGGGCCCGGTCCTTCGGATCGGGAGGCGGCTAGATAGGGCGCCGCCCCCCTGCGGTCAACGGCGCAGCATCGCCAACGCAAGGGAGGGGCGCGTTCTCGTTTGCGGCGCAGGGCCGCATCGTCTATCGCGGAGGCCAGCATACCACACTTCACCGAGCGGCCCGCGCCCATGCAGAACCTAGTCACCGTCTTCGGCGGATCGGGCTTCATCGGAACCCAGGCGGTGCGCCAGCTGGCCAAGGCGGGCTGGCGCATCCGGGTGGCGGTGCGCAACCCCAACCTCGGCTACGCCATGCGCCTGCAGGGCGACGTGGGTCAGATCGACGTGGTGCAGGCCAACATCCGCAACCCGGCCTCCATCCGCCGCGCGCTCACGGGCGCCGCGGCGGCGGTGAACCTGGTGGGCGTGCTCTACGAGTCGGGCCGCCAGGGCTTCCAGTCGGTCCACGCCATGGGGGCGAAGAACGTCGCCGAGGCGGCCCACGCCGAGGGCGTCGCCCGTTTCGTGCAGATGTCGGCCCTGGGCGCCGATCCCGACGGGGAGTCCAAGTACGCCCGCACCAAGGCCGAGGGCGAGGCCGCCGTGCGCGCCATCTATCCCGACGCGGTGATCATCCGGCCCTCGATCGTCTTCGGCGCCGGCGACGGATTCTTCAACCGGTTCGCGCAGATGGCCGGCGTCAGTCCTATCCTGCCGCTGATCGGCGGCGGCCACACCCGCTTCCAGCCGGTGTTCGTGGGCGACGTGGCCCAGGCCATCGCCCGCGCCGTCACCTCGCCGGACGCCGCCGGCAAGACCTACGAGCTGGGCGGTCCGGCGATCCACAGCTTCAAGGAGCTGATGGAGATGCTGCTGGCGGAGATCGACAAGCGCCGCTTCCTGGCGCCGATACCGTTCCAGATCGCCGCCTTGATGGGCAAGGCCGGCGACCTCGCCGCCGCCTTCCTGCCGCCCCCGATCACTTCGGACCAGGTCGAACTGCTGAAGACCGACAACGTCGTCTCCGGCCGGCATCCCGGCCTCGCCGACCTCGGGATCACCGCCACCACTCTGCAGGCGGTCCTCCCCACCTACCTCTACCGCTACCGCAAGGGCGGCCAGTACGCCGACCAGGAAGACCGCGAGATGGCGGGTGTGAGCGTCTGACGGGCCCTACAGGCTGATCGCCGGCAGTTGCTGGCCGAAGGTGAGCAGCACAAGACCAACGCCGCCCACCACGATCCGCCACCAGCCGAAGGGCGCGTAGCCCCGGCGGGTCACGAACCAGAGCATCCCCTTCACGACGACGATGGCGACGATGAAGGAGACCACGAAGCCCACGGCCACCAGGCCCATGTGCGTTGTCCCCAGCTCGTGGCGGCTCTGCCAGGCGTCGACCGCGAAGGCGCCAGCCATGGTCGGGATGGCCAGGAAGAACGAGAACTCCGCCGCAGCCCGCTTCTCCACCCCCATCAGCATCGAGCCGACGATGGTCGCGCCCGAGCGCGACACCCCCGGGATGACCGCCAGGCACTGGAAGAGGCCCACCGCGAAGGCCGTGCGCCAGGGCAGGGCCAGCACATCGGTCTTGCGCACCGGCGGCGCATAGCGGTCGATCAGCAGCAGCACCACGCCGCCGGCGATCAGCGACAGGCAGATGATGCGGGGGCTCTCGAACAGGATGTGCTTGATGATGTCGTGCAGCAGCACACCCACCACCGCCGCCGGCAGGAAGGCGATCGCCACGCTGATGAAGAAGTGCCGCGCCCGGGGCGTGGTCGGCGTCAGCTTGAAGATGCTCCACAGCCGCCCGAAGTAGAGCACCACGACCCCCAGGATCGCCCCCAGCTGGATCAGCACCGAGAAGGTGTCCCAGAAGGTCCCCGGCAGGTTCAGCGCCGTCTTGGCCAACAGAAGGTGGCCGGTGGATGAGACCGGGATGAACTCCGTCAACCCCTCGATCACCCCCAGGATGACGGCATAGATCCAGTCGGACACAGGCGTGGCCCTTTTTTCGATTTCGGGGCGAGGGTCTGCGGCCCAGGTTAATTTAACCTGAGCCATTCCCGCCCGCTCGCCCTGGCTAGGCTGAACCGCGGGCCTAGTCCATCCGCTCTCCCCCGCTGGTTGAGAGTCGTTCTCGCTGGGGCGCGATGGCCAGGACGGCTATTTACCGGGGCCATGACACCGGTCGCCGGCCTTAATCCCCGAGAGGCCGCCGCGCTCACGCGGCGGGTCACGCTGCTCTCCGTGGCCACTGCCCTGACCCTGGTGGGGCTGAAGACGGCCGCCTGGACGGCCTCCGGTTCGGTGGCCCTGCTGGCTTCCCTCGCCGACTCGACGCTGGACCTGGTGGCCTCGCTTGTGACCTTCTTCGCCGTCCGCTACGCCATCGCGCCCCCGGACACCGAGCACCGCTTCGGCCACGGCAAGGCGGAGGCCTTCGCGAGCCTCGTCCAGGCGGGCCTGGTGTTCGCCTCCGCCGCCCTGATCGGCCGCGAGGCCGTGGGCCAGATCCTGCACCCGCACCCCATCCGCCAGGAGGGCCTGGCGGTCGCCGTGATGGTCGTCTCCACCCTGCTCACGGGTCTGCTGATCGCCGCCCAGACGCAGGTTCTGAAGCGCACCGCTTCGGTGGCGGTCTCCGGCGACCGGGCCCACTACGCCTCCGACCTGGCGTCCAACATCATCGCCCTGCTTGGCATCGCCGCGGCCGCCTGGCTGGGGATCCATGGCCTGGACGCCGCCGCAGCCCTGGCCGTGGCGGGCCTGCTGCTCTGGGGTGCGGTGGGCGTGTTCCGCCAGGCCGCGAGCCAGCTCATGGATCAGGAACTGCCGCAGCCGGATCGCGAGAAGATCGTCCGCCTGATGGCCGAGGACCGCCGGCTGACCGACGTTCACCAGCTCCGCACCCGGGCTTCTGGCCCCTACGTCCATATCCAGATGCACGTCGACCTGGACCCCGACCTTACCCTGGAAACCACCCACGAGGTGCTGGTGGCCGCCGAGAAGCGCCTGCTCGGCGCCTTCCCCCAGGCCGATATCCTGATCCATGCCGATCCTCGCGGCCGCGCCGAGCCTCACGGCGGCGCCTTCGCCGAAATCCGCCCGGCTGAGGCACGGTAAACGGGACGTTAAGGGGTGCGCGTTCAGTTGGGCCCATCCGTGTATCGAAAGCCCGCGCTGCGCCAATGAGCGTCGAACGCACCCTCCACCATTTCCCGCTGGACCCGGCCTCGCGCCAGGTGCGCCTGGCGCTGGGCGAGAAGCGGCTGGCCTTTCAGGAGGTGTCGGTCCGCTACTGGGAACGGCCCAAGGAGCTCACCCGGCTCAACCCCTCCAGCGTCACCCCGGTGCTCGTGGAGACGCGCGGCGAGGACCGCCTGGTGCTCTGCGAGAGCCGCGCGGTCATCGACCACATCGAGGAGAGCGAACCCGAGCCCACCCTGCTGGGCCGCGCGCCGGCCGACCGGGCCGAGGTGCGCCGCCTGGTGCAGTGGTTCGATCGCAAGTTCGAGTTCGAGGTCGACGGCTTCATCCTGCACGAGAAGATGGAGAAGCGCCTTCACGGCCTGGGCCCGCCGGACATGATCAACCTGCGCCAGGGCAAGGAGCAGCTGAAGAACCACCTGTTCTACATGGACGGCCTCTTGCAGACCCGCGACTGGCTGGCGGGGCCGCGCCTGTCGCTGGCGGATTTCGCCGCCGCATCCCACCTGTCGGTGATCGACTACCTGGGCGACGTGCCCTGGGCGGAGTTCCCGGTGGTGAAGACCTGGTATGTGAAGCTGAAGTCCAGGCCCTGCTTCCGGCCGATCCTCGCCGACCGCTGGCCCGGACTCAATCCGGCCCGGCACTATGACGACCTCGACTTCTGAGGCGCGCGAGGAGCTGATCCGCGCCGAGGCGAGGGCGCTCGGCTTCGACATCTGTCGCTTCACCGGCGTGGACGAGCCCTGGCCGGCGTCCGCTCACCTGGCCGAATTCCTCGCGGCCGGCCGCCACGGCGAAATGGGCTGGATGGCCGAGACTGCCCAGCGCCGGGCGCACCCCACCGCCATGTGGGGCGACGCCCACTCCGCCGTCATGCTGGGGATGAGCTACGCCCCCGAGGAAGACCCGCTGGCGATCCTGGCCGAACCCTCGCGAGGCGCGATCAGCGTCTACGCCCGCGGCGACGACTACCACGACGTCATCAAGTCCCGCCTGAAGGCCCTGGCCCGCTGGCTGCAAGGGAGGTTCGGCGGTAAGCTCAAGGTCTTCGTCGACACCGCGCCCCTGATGGAGAAGCCGCTAGCTGAGCGCGCCGGCCTCGGCTGGCAGGGCCGCCACACCAACCTGGTCAGCCGCGAGTTCGGCTCCTGGCTGTTCCTGGGCTCGATCCTGACGACCCTGGACCTGGCGCCGGACAAGCCCGAAGCCATGCACTGCGGTTCCTGCCGCGCCTGTCTGGACGTCTGCCCCACGGACGCTTTCCCGGCCCCGTTCCAGCTGGATGCGCGGCGCTGCATCTCCTACCTGACCATCGAACTGAAGGGGCCGATCCCCCACGAGTTCCGCGAGAAACTCGGCAACCGCATCTACGGCTGTGACGATTGCCTCGCCGTCTGCCCCTGGAACAAGTTCGCCGAGACCGCACGCGAACAGAAGCTGGCCGCCCGCGAGGCCCTGAAGGCGCCGACGCTGGCCGAGCTCGCCCGCCTCGACGAGCCCGCCTTCCGCGCCCTGTTCGCCAAGAGCCCCGTCAAACGCATCGGCCGCGACCGTTTCCTGCGCAATGTCCTCTACGCCATCGGCAACTCCGGGGACGCTGAGCTGGCGCGGGAAGCACGGCGGCTTTTGGACGACCTTTCGCCTCTCGTGAGAGGCGCCTCGGTTTGGGCCCTGTCGCGATTGCTGGATGAGGCGGCGTTCGCCATGTTGCGCTCCGAACGCGAGCCCAGGGAGCCCGACGCCACCGTGCGCGACGAATGGTCGGAGCCGCTGGGGACCCCCATCCGCGTTGCGGGAGCTCCATCCGCGGAGGGCGACTAGACTGCGGCCATCTCAGCCGCCACCTTGAGCGCGGCCTCCCTCTGGTCGCTGGCCCCCGTGATCGGCCGGCCGCAGACGATGTGCGAGGCGCCGGCCCTGAGCGCATCGGCCGGCGTCGCCGCCCGCGCCTGGTCGTTCTTCCCCGACCAGTCCGGCCGCACGCCCGGGGTCACCACCAGGAAATCCGGCCCGCCGATCCGCCGGGCGATCGCCGCCTCGTGCGGGCTGGAGATCACCCCGTCGCAGCCGGCGGCCACCGCCTGCCTGATGCGCCGTTCGGTGAGCGCAAGGGCGGTGTAGGGAAAGCCCATCTCCGCCACATCGGCGTCGCCCAGGCTGGTCAGCACCGTCACCGCCAGGATCTTCAGCGACGAGCCGCCCCGCCCGGCCACGGCGGCGGCCATCACCTGCGGCTCGGCGTGGACGGTGAGGAAGTCGCCGCCGGTCTGCGCCAGCACCGCGGCGGCCCGCTGCACGGTCGTGCCGATGTCATGCAGCTTCCAGTCCAGGAACACCTGCTTGCCCTGGTCCTTCAGCTCCGCCGCCAGCGCCATGCCCTCGCCTGTGGCGAACAGCTCCAGCCCCACCTTGTAGAAGCTCACCGCATCGCCGAGCTTCGCCGCCAGGGCGCGCGCGTCGCCGACCGTCGGCACGTCCAGGGGGATGATCAGGCGCGGGTCGGCCATGGCGGGCTCCGGGCAGGCGCACGCGAACGGGCGGGCCGTTGGCGAGGCGATGAGTTGGGCTAAGGTTCCCGAATGAGCCAAGCCGACTTCGCGGTCAACTTCTTCGTGGCGCTGTTCGCCCTGCTGGATCCGATCGGCAATGTGGCGCTGTTCGCCGCGGCCACGGCCGGCGTCAGCCCGCGCCACCGGGCCCAGATCGCCGCCTACATCGCCGCCTTCGTGGTGGGCTTCCTCACCTTCTTCTACTTCACCGGCCTGTCCCTGCTGGAGTTCTTCGGCATCTCCATGCCGGCCTTCCGCATCGCCGGCGGGATCATCCTCTTCCTGATGGGCCTGCAGATGGTGCGCGGCGAACTGACCCCCGCCGCGGTCGCGGACGCCGCCGCCGAGACCGCCGCCGCCGGTGAGCCTGGCTACGCGCGCCGCCGCTTCGAGCGAATGATCGTGCCCTTCGCCATGCCCCTTCTGATCGGGCCGGGGGCCATCTCCACGGTGGTTATCTATTCGGCCCAGGCCCGGGTGTTCGGCCTCCCCGGGGCGGCGGTGGGTGTCGGCGTGATCGCCACCGTGGCCCTGGCCACCCTGCTGATCTTCATGGCCACGCCCCAGATCAGCCGCGTCCTGGGGAGCATCGGAATCACCATCGTCGGCCGAGTCCTGGGCCTGATCCTCTGCGCCATGGCGGTGCAGTTCATCCTGGCCGGCCTGGACGACTCCACCATCGGCGTGATCAACCACGAGACGGCGGCGCCTTACGGGAAATGACCGGGCCAGCTAACGGGCGGTAACGATGCTCGCTAAGCCTAGCTAAAGACGTCCCGACTCCAATGGCGCCATGTCGGAAATAGCCACACGGGCGGCGTTCGAGCCGGGGCTCCTTAGGAGCTGGCGTTTCGATGGCGGCTTCATCGTCGCGACCGCCGGCACGGCGCTGCTCACCGGCCTCGCGCTCGCCATACGGCCCGACCTCTTCCCGCTGATCTTCGCCCTGGACACCTGGTTCCTCGGCTACCTCCATGTGATGGCGACCTTCACCAAGTTTGCCGGCGACGCCGAGAATCGCACCCGGAACCGCTTCCTGCTGTTCGGCCTGCCCGTGCTCGTCCTGGCGGCCAGCGCGGGCGCCTGGGGGCTAGGCGGTCTGGGGCTGCTCACCTCGATCTATTTCTACTGGCAGGCCTTCCACTACGCGCGCCAGAGCCTGGGCGTGGCCAGCGCCTACGGTCGCAAGGCCCCCCCGCTGGCGGATGAGCCCGTCTGGCTGCTGCACTCGGTGATCTACCTGGTCCCGCTCTGGGGCGTGCTGCATCGCCTATCGGAACGGCCCGCCCGGTTCCTGGGCGCCGAGTTCTTCACCGTGCCGGTTCCGCCCGCCGTCGTCGTGGTGGCGGGCGCCATGGCGGCGGCCTCGGTCTTGCTGTGGGCCGCCTTCCGTCTCCGCTCCGCCACCCGTGGCGAACTCGCCATCGGCCAGACCGCCTTCGTCGTCTCCCATGTGGCGGTGTTCTCGGTCGGCTACGTCCTGATGCCGGACCTGAACAGCGGCTGGATCGTCGCCAACATCTGGCACAACCTGCAGTACCTCGCCTTCGTCTGGCTGGCCGCCAACGAGCGCTACCGCGACGCGGTCGATCCCCGCGCGCCGCTGGTCTCGCGCCTCAGCCGGAAAGCCTGGCTGCCGCTCTTCCTACTGGCCCTGCTCGCCCTGGTCATCGCGCTCTACGGCGGCCTGACGCTGGCGGCGCCGGCGCTGGTCATGCTGGGCGTGCCGATGGTGGTGATCTAACACGCCATCAATTTCCACCATTACATCGTCGACGCCGTGGTCTGGCGCCGCAAGCGGAGCGCGGGCCGACCGGCCCCGGCCTGACCCGTGGAGGCGCTTGGCTCCTACCTCCGCCTCGATACGCCGCGGCCGGGCGATCTGCCCGGTCTCACCGCGCTCAGGGGCTTGGCCGTGCTCCTGGTTCTGCTGCGTCATGCCGCCTGGCCGTTCTGGAGCTCCGACGGCCTGGCGGCCGTGGCCGGCTTCGACATCGGCGTCGTCTTCGTTAACGGCTGGATCGGCGTGGACCTGTTCTTCGTGCTCAGCGGCTTCCTGATCGCTCATCACCTGATGCGCGCCGAGGCCGCCGGCCGCCGCTTCGAGCTGGCGCCTTACCTCACCCGCCGCTTCTTCCGTATCGCGCCGCTCTACTACGTCGTGTTGGCCCTGGTGGCCGCCGGCGCCATCCCCTTCTACAGGGTCGGCGAGGAAGCGCTGGGCGCGCGCATCCTCTGGCACCTGGCCTTCCTGCAGGATTACCTGGGCTCGGACATCGTCGTGGCCTTCTGGTCGCTGGGCGTCGAGGAGAAGTTCTATCTCCTGGCCCCGGTGTTGGTCGGCGTCGCCATAGGCGTCCGCCGCGCGGCGGCGCGGCTGGCGATCTGCGCGGCCCTGATCGTCGGCGTGGTCCTCTCCCGGGGCCTGGCGGCGCACGGTCTGCCTTCCGAGATCGCTTACTCCGAGCTCCTCAAGACCTTCCGATTCCCGTTCCACCACTGCCTGGACGGCCTGGCGGTCGGCATGGCCTGCGCTATCGCCCTGCCGGCGCTGCAAGCCCGCTGGAGCCCCGGGCAGGCGGCGCGGGCGGGAGAACGGTTGATCCGGCTTGGTCTCGCCGGCGTCCTCGCCTGGCTGGCCGGCGGCGAGTTGCTCTCGCGGATCGGTCGTTGGGACCAGGTCGTGCAACCGACCGCGCTCGCCCTGACCTTCGGCGTGCTGGTCCTGGGCTGCGCCCTAGGCGGCCGTACTGGCCTCGCCCTGGATCGCACGTCCCTTCGCGGCCTGGGACAGATCAGCTACTCCGCCTACCTGATCCACATGCCGCTGATCCCGCTGGCATGTCTTCTCGCGGGCGCCATCCCCGGACGCGGCCCTGAGGGCTTCTGGACCTTCCTGCCGGCGTTCCTGACCCTGTCGCTGGCGGCGGCCCTCGTCCTCCATTTCGCGGTGGAAAAGCCTTTCCTGCGGCTGAAGGATCGGATCGGATCGCCTTCGCGCGGCGGCCTCAGACCTTCCGGAAGCGCGCGCTCTGCGAGACCATCAGGGCCAGCGCCCAGTCATCCGGGATGATTTTTGAGAGCGCTGCGATGGCCTTGTTGGGCGCGCCGGGCACGCAGATGGCGCGGTTGGCCTCCGCCGCCTCGTATCCGGCCGCGGCCACCTCGTCGGCGCCCAGCCACATCCACGACGGCAGGCTGGCGTTCATCATCTCGCGGGTGCCGTTGACGTCGTGGAACTCCGAATAGGTGAACCCAGGGCAGAGCGCGCTCACATGCACGCCCGACCCTTGCGTCTCCAGGTGCAGGCTCTGGGAGAAGCGGACCAGGAAGGCCTTGGAGGCTGCATAGAGCGTATGGCCCGCCGAGCCGGGGATCAGGCCCGCCAGGGAGGCCACGTTCACCACCCGGCCGAACCGGCGCTCCACCATCCCCGGCAGCACACGGTGCGCCAGTTCGCACGGCGAGGTGGTCATCAGCTGGATGAAGGCCCGCTGGTCCTCCCAGCGGCTGGTCACATAGCCGCCTGGCATCCCATAGCCGGCGTTGTTGATCAGGGCGTCCACATGCCGGCCGTGGTCGGTGAGGTGGTCCAGCACCTTGGCCGGGCCCTCCACCTCGGCAAGGTCGGCGGTGACGGTGAGGGTCTCCACCCCGAAGCGCAGCCGGATCTCCTCGGCCAGGGCCTCCAGCCGATCCGTCCGCCGGGCGGTCAGCGCCAGGTCGTAGCCGTGGCTGGCCAGAATGCGCGCGAACGCCGCCCCGATGCCCGCCGAGGCGCCTGTCACCAGGGCCAGTCTGCGATCCATGCGCCCTCCGGATTCCGCGCCCTCGAAACTACGGCCCTACGCCATCCTTTCAAGGGGAAGCGCGGCCGCTGTTGAAAGGGTGCTTGAATGGGTGTATCGCGCCGGCCGCGTGACGGCATCGGGCCGCCCAAGGGAACGGCGCTCTTGTTCCCGGAGAAACTGGATGGCTGAGCCGGCCAGCGCCGCCCCAGGGGCGGCGGAGGGAGCCCATCACGCCCCCAAGGAAAAGTTCTGGGCCCTGACCTTGGGCTCCGTCGGCGTCGTCTTCGGCGACATCGGCACGAGCCCCCTCTATGCCATGCGCGAGGCGCTGGCCCACAGCCGGGGCGGCGGCGGCGAGGTTGCGGTGCTGGGGGTCGTCTCGCTGATCACCTGGGCGCTGCTCCTGGTCGTCAGCCTCAAGTACGTCGTCTTCCTGATGCGGGCGGACAACAAGGGCGAGGGCGGAACCCTGGCGCTGATGGCGCTCGCCCAGCGGGTCAGTCCGGGTGGCCGCTCTGCCATCATCTTCTTCCTCGGGGTGTTCGGCGCCGCGCTGTTCTATGCGGATGGCATCATCACGCCCGCTGTCTCGGTGCTGGGCTCGATGGAGGGGATGAAGGAAATCCCGGGCATCGGGTCGCGGCTCACCCCCTTTGTACTTCCGGTCACCGCCGGCATCCTGATCGCCCTGTTTCTCGTGCAGTCTCGCGGCACCGCCAGCGTCGCCAAGCTGTTCGGCCCGGTTACGGCGGTGTGGTTCCTGGTCCTGGGCGGGCTGGGGCTCTATCACATCGCCGACGATTTCTCGGTCCTGCGGGCCCTTTCTCCCCACTACGGCTTTCTGTTCCTGATCGACAACGGATTCCTGGGCTTCATCATCCTGGGCAGCGTGTTCCTGGCGGTGACCGGCGCCGAAGCGCTCTATGCCGACATGGGCCACTTCGGAAAGGCGCCGATCAGGACTGCGTGGGTGGCCTTGGTGCTGCCCGCCTTGGTTCTGAACTATCTTGGCCAAGGCGCCCTGGTGCTTTCGCATCCGGGCGCCCAGAAGAATCCGTTTTTCCAGATGATCCCCGAGGCCATCTACTGGCCGGTGTGGCTGCTCTCGATCGCCGCGACCGTGATCGCGAGCCAGGCGGTGATCACCGGCGCCTTCTCGATCACCCAGCAGGCCGTGCAGCTCGGCCTGCTGCCGCGGATGGACATCCGCCGCACGTCCGAGACCCAGGCAGGCCAGATCTATGTGCCGCAGGTGAACACCTACCTGCTGGTGGGCGTGCTCGTGCTGCTGGTGATGTTCCGCACCTCATCCAACCTGGCGGCCGCCTATGGCATCGCCGTCACGGGCGCGATGTTCGTCGACACCCTGCTGTTCTTCTACATCATCCGCTACATGTGGAAGCGGCCGGTCTGGCAGGCGACGCTGGCCTGCCTCGGGTTCGGCTTCCTCGACGTCGTGTTCATCTCGTCCAACCTGCTCAAGATTCCCCAGGGCGCCTGGCTTCCCCTGGTGCTCGGCGCGGCGCTGGTGGTGATGATGTGGACCTGGACCAAGGGCGCCCAGATCCTGGCCGAGAAGACCCGGCGCGACAGCGTGCCCCTGCTGGAGCTGTCGGAAATCCTGCGGGCCCGCGCGCCATATCGCGCGCCCGGCACGGCGGTGTTCCTGACCTCCGACCCCACCATGGCCCCGGTGGCCCTGATGCATAACCTGAAGCACAACAAGGTGCTGCATGAGAAGAACGTCATCCTGACCATCTCGGTGGCCGAGACGCCCAGGGTCAACGACGACAACCGCGTCGCCATCGAGCCGATGAACGAGGATTTCAAGCGGGTGAGCATCACCTATGGCTTCATGGAAAGCCCGAACCTGCCCAAGGCGCTGACCCAGTGCCGCAAGCTCGGCCTGAAGTTCGACATCATGGCCACCAGCTTCTTCCTGGGGCGCCGCTCGGTGGTGCCCTCGGCCCAGAGCGGCATGCCGCTGTGGCAGGACAAGCTGTTCATCTTCCTGATGCGCAACGCCGCCAACCCCACTGACTTCTACAAGATCCCTCCCGGCCGCGTCGTCGAGATGGGGACCCAGGTCACGGTCTAGGCGGATGGACGCCTTTCGCATCGCGGGCGACGCACTCTGGATATTGTCCCTGGCCCTGATGGCCGGCTCCGCGCGCCAGGCGATGGGACGCGTGAAGCCGGGCGCGCGCGTCCCGCTATTCGGCGTGCGGACCCCGCCAGTCGTTGGCTTCTGGGCCGTCCTCGCCCTGGCCCTGCTGGCCAGCCTGGGCCTCGCCTGGATCGCCCGCTCGCCCGCCGGCCAGGGCGAGATGCGGCTGATCCTGCTGGGCGTGCGCGCGCTCGCCGCTTCGCTGTTCGCCCTGTTGCATTTCACGGCCCTGACCGGCGCCCTGCGCGTCCTGGCCCGGGAAGGCCAGCTTAAGCCTTGAACCCGCGCCCCGTTCGCCCTTAAAGGCGCGCGACTTCCCCGCTCGCTTCGCAAGGTCTCCCGCCGCCATGGCCGACAAGTCCGTCAAGAAGGTCGTGCTCGCCTATTCCGGCGGCCTGGACACCTCCATCATCCTGAAGTGGCTGAAGGACACCTACGACTGCGAGGCGCGCCCTGAAAGCCGCTGCGGCGTGCACGCAACCGCTGACGCGCCTTGGCGCCTCCGCAGGTCATCACCTTCACCGCCGACCTGGGTCAGGGCGAGGAGCTGGAGCCGGCGCGCAAGAAGGCTGAGATGATGGGCGTGA
>CANJKG010000027.1 GCA_947474775.1 Caulobacteraceae bacterium
CGAAAACCGCGGCGGCGAGCAGGTTGAACGTCACAGTACGGCCGGTTTTCCTCCAGGTCGCGGCCGGCGGGGCGCTGCATGCCGCCCGCCGGCCGGAGCGCGGCCTGGCCAACGGCCTGAAGCAGCGGTTCGCGCTGAACCGCGACAACCTGTTCGGGAAGATGCCTTAGGTCGTGGCGGCGACCTTCCGGTCCGCCGGCTTGTAGTACTCCCCGCACGCCATCGCGCCCTTTAGCGTCGTGCGGTAGGCCAGCCGGGTCTGCTCGTGCGGATAGCCGGTGGCCATATGCACCGTGCGGCGGTTGTCCCAGAGCACGATGTCGTTGAGGCTCCAGCAGTGGCGGTAGCCGTACTGCGGCTGGAACAGGTGGGTGGTCAGCTCGTCGAAGAAGGCGTCGCTCTCGGCTTGGGCCATCCCCTCGATCACCACATAGCTGTTGGGGCTCAGCAGCAGCGAGACCAGGCCTGACTCCGGGTGGGTGATGGTCATCGGATGGCGGATGAGCGGGATGTCTGCCGCATAGCCGCGCCGGGCGATGAGCTCCGCCTCGGTCTCCAGCGCCTCCACGGTGTGCCCCGGCATGCCCCAGGGATTGCGCGGCGGGATTACGTTCATCCGGTGGATCGAGTGCAGGCCCCTCAGCCGTTCGCGCGTGGCGGCCGGCAGGTCGCGCCAGGCCCTGGCGGTATCCCAGAACAGGGTGTCGCCGCCCCGGTCGGGCATGATCACCATCCGCAGCATCGAGCCTTTGCAGAGGTTGGGCGTGTAGGCCATGTCCTGGTGGGCGTAGAGGTAGCCGGCGAGCTTTTCCCCATCGACCATCTTGCCGGGGCCCTTGGTCTCGTCGCCGCCGAAGAAGATCAGGTCCTTCCTGCCCTTCACGTGCAGGGCCTTGACCGGGTGCTCCTCCAACTCGCCGAACACCCGCGAGAGCCGCAGATGGACGTCGGCGTCCAAGCCGGCCCTGGGGAACACCAGCACCCCATGCTCAAGCCAGGCGGCGTAGAGGTCGCGGGCCACGTCGTCGGCGATGGGTTGCGTCCAGTCGGCGCCTGAGACCTCAGCCCCGATGCTGTCCAGCCGGCGGAACTTGAGACCCGACATCACGACCTCCCAGATCGCGCGCGCTGGCCACGCCCAGGCTTGTAGTCGCAATAATGTACAGGCGCGATTTTGAGCGTGTCAATGAAAGCGACCGGACGCACCGGCGACGTGTATCTGATTATTCTACAAAGAAAATCCGGCTCATGGCGCGGGGTGGAAATCACCCTCCGCGCTGGCCCGATGCGGGGCCGGCCCGAAGTCGACGCTTCGGTTGCACGGTGATACCGTCAACCCACCGGGCGTGACGCCGCGACGGCGGGCGCTATCATCGGGCGGCGACGAAGATCGCCACGACGGAAGGGCAGGAGGGCGCCATGGAAACTCAGGCTCAGGTCAAGAAGGCGCAATCGGCCGGATCGGCGATGCCGAACTTCACGATCCAGGCGAGGGCCGCCGGAATGACGCCCGGCCCGCAAAGCGCCGCCGAAAAGGCCATGCGCAAGGACCTCGCCGCCTGCTACCGGCTCGTCGCCCACTTCGGCTGGGACGACCTGATCGCCACCCATATCTCGGCCCGGGTCCCCGCCGAGCCCGACGCCTTCCTGCTCAACCCCTTTGGCTGGACCTTCGACGAGATCACCCCGGAATGCCTGATCAAGGTGAACCTGGCGGGCGAGATCATCTCGGAGACACCCTATGCGGTGAACCGCGCCGGCTTCGTGATCCACAGCGCCATCCACGAGGTGCGCCACGACGCCAGCTGTGTCATCCACCTGCACACCCGCGACGGCATCGCCGTGTCCTGCCTGGCGGAGGGCCTGATGCCCCTGAACCAGCGCTCCATCCCGGCGGTGGAGGACCTCGCCTACCACGACTACGAAGGCCCGGCGACGGACGCCGATGAGCGCCGCAGGCTGCAGAACGACCTGGGCGCGAAGAACGCCATGATCCTGCGCAACCACGGCACCCTGGCGCTGGGGACCAGCGTGCCGGCGGCCTTCTACCGGATGCGGCGTCTGGAGCAGTCGTGCTCGCTCCAGGTCCAGATCCTGGGCATGGGCCGCCAGCTGCATTTGCCGTCGGACGAGAGCCTGGCCAACACTCGCGCCCAGCTGCATCCCAACCAGTCGGACGTCACCGCCGAGACCGTCGCCTGGCCGGCCCTGATGCGGAAGCTGGAACGCGCCGGCAAGCTGCCCGCCTGGGACTGACCGCAGGCCGAACCTGCAATGCTGCGCAGCCTAGTCTACGAACTCGGCCGTCGCCGAAAGCTGGTCGCCCAGGATCGCCGAATAGGTTCCCCGCGCATCGGCGGCGAGCGGGAACAGGGTCGTGATCGGGCATCCCGGCGAGACCACCACGCCGCGGCGGAGCACCTGACCGAGGTCGGCGAGATGCCGTGCCAGCAGCAGCACGGCGTTGGCCGGATGTCCCCGCACCTGCTTCACCGGCCCCTCGCCCAGCACGCGGCCGTCGGCCTCCAGGCGCAGCAGGCTCTCGGGATCCAGCAGGATCGCCGGCTGGAAGCCGCCCACCACCAGGCGCGAGGCGAAGCCGTTGTCCGCCAGCGCCTCGAAGGCGCTGGGCGGGACGAAGACCGGGGCGACCGGGTTCCAGGACGCCCAGCGGCCGTCGGCGATCTCCAGGGTGACGGTCACGCTGGCGTTCTCCAGCACGTCGCGGACCGACATCCCCGGATCGATGTCCGCCTCCAGCCGGAACCCGACCTCGGCCTCCACCAGGGGGTTGAGGAACGCCGAGCGCGACACCCGCGCCCCGCTGGCCTCGACCATGTCGGCCGTAAAGGAACCCCAGGCGTTCCCGCCGGCCACCTTGTAGGCCACGATGGGCTTGGCGCCGCCCTCGGTGATCAGCTCCAGCAGCGCCGTGCGCACGGGGATGGCGTCGTCCTCCGTGGCGTCCGGCACGGCGGCCACCGGGACGCGCGAGAACCGCGCCTCGAACAGCGCCCGGGCGACCCGCTGGACGGCCTGGGGGTCCATCATCCCTGACGCTTCTCGGCGAGGTTGGAGATCATGCAGATGCGTTTCCCGATGCGCCACTTGCCATCGGCGCAGCGCTCTGGATGTGGAGGCTCAGTAGGTTGTCCTGATCCAGCCTGAGACGGCTTATGGGCGTGGCGGAGTTTATGCCGCCGTGCGGTCGATGCCAGTTGTATCGATGGAGCCAGGTTGGCAGGGCGGCGGCGCGGTGGTCTGAGGTGGGGTAGGACTTGGCGTAGGCCCATTCGCGCAGGCTGGTCTGGATGAAGCGCTCTGCCTTGCCGTTGGTCTTGGCGATGTCCTGCTTGTCCTCGAGGACCTGCAGCCGCGCGGAAATCTGGTCGCTCACGCCGTACCCCCACCTCGTCGGTCGGCGCGACAATGCCCGCCCCCAACACGGTTATACAGCGGCGCTCAGCGGCCCTAATAGTGGATCGGACCCACCACGCCGCCGGCCACCGGGATGGCGTCCCCGGTGATGGCGACGCTGAGCGGCGAGGCGAGGAAGGCCACCACATAGGCGATCTCCGCGGCGTCCACGATGCGCCCGATGGCCGTGCCGGCGCCCATCTTCCGCTCCACCTCATCGGGGGTCAGGCCGTCGGCCAGCATGGCCTCCACCCGCTCCGCCGTACGCTCGGTCCGCGTGCCGCCTGGGTGGACGACCGTGACATTGATCCCGTCGCCGCCCAGCTCGTCGGCCAGGTTCTTGGTCATGGCGGCCACCGAGACGTTGCGCACCGAGCTGGCGATGGAATGGGCCTGGCGCGCCGCAAGGCCGGAGATGTTGATGATCCGCCCCCAGCCCTGGGCCTTCATGTGCGGCGCGGCCGCCCGGGCGGTGCGCAAATAGCCCATCACCTTGACGTTGAGCTCGCCCAGGACCAGTTCGTCGGTCATGTCGGCGAGCCGCTGGCCACCGAACTTCTGGGCCGGCTCGGCGGCGGAGTTCACCAGGATGTCCAGCCCGCCCAGCCGGCTGACCGCCTCGGCCACCAGGGCCTGGACCTGGGCGTCGTCGCCGGTGTCGACGGCAAAGCCCGACACCTTGCGCCCGGTCTCCGCCGACAGCTCCGCCGCGGCGGCGTCGAGCCGCACAGGATCGCGGGCGGCCAGGACCACGTCGCATCCCTCCAGCGCCAGCTGGCGCGCGACGGCGCGACCGATGCCCCGGCTGCCGCCGGTGACCAGCGCCCGCTTGCCGGTGAGTTTAAGATCCACGTGGTTCCCGAGCCCCTCTGTTTTCAGGTCTATGAGAGCATCAGGAACGACTGGCGGCCAGCGCGGCGGCGGCCCGCCTGCGGTCGCCGCCATAGATGTGGTCGGAGGTCCGGTCGGCCAGGGCGGCGGAGGCCACGCCGATCTGCCGCAGCACGGCAGAGTCATGCTGCTTGGTGAACATGGTGCAGGCGATGGCGTAGCGGACCCGGCCGTCGCTATCGAGGATCGGCGAGGCGACGGTGGCCACCCCGTGGTTGAACTGGTTGTCGTCGAGCGCCCACCCGGCCTTCGCCACGGCGGCCACCTGGGCTAGGTGGTCGGCGGCGGAGGGCTGGCGGCGCCAGTTGACCTTGGCGAACTCCTCCTTCAGCCGCGCCGCCTCAAGGCCGCTGAACGCGGCGGCGCACCGCCCTACGGCGCCGCCGAACATCGGCAGCCGCTGGCCAAGCGAGAGGTGGATGCGGGCGAGCGCGCCGCTCTCCTCGAAGCCCACCAGCACCCACCGCCGCCGGGCGGTCAGCCGCCAGAGCGCGCTGGTGACATTGAACTCGGTGGCGATGTCGTGGAGGTGGGGTCGCACGTAGCTCAGCGCGCCGTTCTCATCCATCACGCGACGCGCCAGGCGCAGCGCCTCCGTCCCCAGGGCGTAGGTCTTGGTCTGCGGATGGAATTCGATGAAACCGTCGTTGGTCAGGGTCTTGAGGATGTTGAAGCAGGAGCTCGGGCTGATCGACAGCGCCCGTGAGATCGCCGTCACCCCTTCGGGCTGATGGGACTGGGAGATGTAACGCAGGACATCGATGGCGTTGACGATCGAGCCCACCGGACCGCGCCCTGACTTCGGGTCTTCATCACTCATGGGCCTGGTCTGCTTCCCCAGCTTGACGGCGTTGTTGTCGCGCGCACGCTAAGGCGCCGCCGTCACCATGCGCAACTCGCCCACCAACGGCCTTGGCCGCATGCGCCGGCAAGGTCGTCTCCGGCTTACCAATTCCCCGGGCTCTTCACACTCCTGAACGGTCGTTTTTGTGATTGAATGGATAGACCCTTTATCCTAAGCCTTCACGATAAAATGGCGACCGATGGGCGAGACGATCCCGGCGCGCGGATCGCCGACGGGGGGACTTGAGGAATGGGGCCTTTGGCGAACCAGGTCGGTCTGGATCCGATCGGCTCCGACGCCTCCCCCCAGTTGTCGCCCGAGACCCTGTCCCAGCTGCTCAGTGAGGTCCGCCGCTTCGTGGACAAGCGCCTGCGGCCCCTAGAGGCCCAGGTCTCGGAAACCAACGAGATGCCCGAGGACGTGGTCCAGGACATGCGCGACCTGGGCCTGTTCGGCCTGTCGATCCCCGCCGAGCATGGCGGCCTTGGCCTGACCATGCACCAGGAGGTGCTGGTCGCCCTGGAGCTGGGCCGGGTGAGCCCGGCGTTCCGCGCCGTCATCGGCACCAATGTTGGCATCGGCAGCCAGGGCTTGGTGATGTTCGGGACCCCCGAGCAGAAGGCCCGCTGGCTGCCCCGGATCGCCAGTGGGGAGATCATCACCTCCTTCGCCCTCACCGAAGCCGAGGCGGGCTCGGATTCCGCGTCGGTGCAGACGCGCGCCATCCGGCAGGGCGACAGCTATGTCCTGAACGGCGCCAAGCGCTTCATCACCAACGCGGGTCGCGCGGGCCTCTTCACGGTGATCGCGCGGAGCGATCCGAACCGGGCCGGCTCATCGGGGGTCTCCGCCTTCCTGGCGCCCGCAGGGACGCCCGGCCTGACGGTCGGCAAGCCCGAGCGGAAGATGGGCCAGCAGGGCATCCACATCCACGAGGTCAACTTCGACGACGTCCGCCTCCCCCTCGACGCCAGGCTCGGCCAGGAAGGCGAGGGCTTCAAGGTCGCCATGCGGGTCCTGGACCGGGGCCGCCTGCACATCGCCGCCCTGTGCGTCGGGGTGGCGGAGCGGCTGATCGAGGACAGCGTCCGCTACGCCAGCGAACGGCGCCAGTTCGGCCAGCCCATCGCCAGCTTCCAGCTCGTCCAGGCGATGCTGGCGGACTCCAAGACCGAGGCCCTGGCGGCGCGGGCTATGGTGTTGACCGCCGCGGGCAAGCATGATCACGGCGAGGATGTCGTCCTGGACGCTGCGGCGTGCAAGTATTTCGCCTCGGAGATGGTCGGGCGGGTGGCGGACCGGGCGGTGCAGATCTTTGGCGGCGCGGGCTATGTGGCCGACTATGGGATCGAGCGGCTTTACAGGGATGTCAGGGTGTTCCGCATCTACGAGGGCACATCGCAGATCCAGCAGCTGGTGATCGCGCGCGAGATGTTGCGCCAGCAGGCCGCGGGCTGAGCCCATGGCCCGCCGCCGCCCCACGCTCGCGGTGATATCGGCCCTGGGGCTGATCGCCGTTGGCGCGGCGGGCTGGGCGGCGCGGGAGAAATCCGCCGACCTGCGGCGCAGTTGCCCGGGCGGCGTCCTGTCGGTGGCCTCGGTGGGCGACATCATGATGGGCTCGGACCTCGGGCCGGCCCGGCGGGCCGCGGCGGACACCGCGCCCCTGCTCCGCGCCAGCCATGTGGCGCTGGGCAGCCTGTCCATGACCCTGCTGGAACGTCCACGGGAGGCCGATCCCCGCGGCCCCGTGGGCGGCCGCCGGCATGCGGACCAGCTGCACGACTGGGGCTTCACCGTCGTGTCGCGGGCCAATGACCATGTGGCGGACTTCGGCCGCGACGGCGTCGGGGCGACCGGCCGCCTTCTGGGCCGGGCCGGCCTCGCCTCCGCCGGCGTGGGAGGCGACCTTGCGGCAGCCCGCGCGCCGGTCTGGCTGGAGACGCCGTGCGGGCGGGTGGCGGTGATCGCGGCGACCTCGACCCTGCGCGGGGAGGATCCGGCGACCCCGACGCGCCCAGGCATCGCCGGACGGCCGGGCGCCAATCCCCTCCGCTACAGCACGCGGCTGGAGCTCGACCCGCAGACCTACAGGGCGCTGAGCGAGCAGGCCGTCCGGCTGGGCGGCGCGCCGCCGGACGCCGATGGCCGGCTGCGGGTGCTGGGCGCGACGCTGGAGCCCGGCGAGCGCAACGTGGCCATCCGCACCGTCGATGGCGCCGACCAGGCCGCCATACTTGCGCAGGTGCGCGAGGCCCGGAAGACCGCGGCCCTGGTGATCGTCTCGATCCACAGCCACGAGCCGGACAACGCCAGCCTGGAGCCGGCGCCCTTCATTGAAGCCTTCGCCCGCGCGGCGATCGACGGCGGCGCCGGCCTGGTGGTCGGCCAGGGCCCCCACCGGCTGCGCCCGCTGGAATTCCACGGGAACGGCCTGATCGCCTACAGCCTGGGCGACTTCGTCTCCGATCGTCGCGTGGCGGCGAGCCTGTCGGCCAATCCGTTCGATGCGGCGCGCACCTCGGAGGGCGCGGTGCTGACGGCGGCGTTCCGGGGCGGCCGGATCCGCTCGGCGCGCCTGCATGCGCTGGACCTGTCGGCCGGCGAGGACGTGGCGGCGGGTTTTCCGAGGTTGGCGCGGGACGGCTCCGCCCAGAGCGCCATCGCCGGCCTCATCCGCCAGTCGGGCGCGCGGGGAGCGCATCTCGTGGTGCGTGACGGCGCCGCCGACATCTCCCCCGCCACGCCCACAGGGCGGCCGTCATGACCGGACGGCTATGGCCATGGCTGGCGGCGCTGTTCGCCCTGTTCCTCCTGTCCTCCGGGCAGGCGGCGGCCCACGCCATCGACGTGGCGTCCGCCCACGTGGCCGTCCACGGCGCCAAGGCCGAGGTGGTGGTGATCTTCGACGGCGCCAACGCGTCTGGCCTGGACGCCAACGGCGACGGCCAGGTGGGCCAGGACGAGATCGACGCCGGCGTCGAGGGCCTGTCCTCCGGGCTCAGGGCAGCCGTCGTCCTGCGGGGGCCGCAGCCGCCGAGCGAGCTCACCCTGACGCGCTACGAGGTGGTGGGTTCCGACAGCCACGCCATCCGCCTGACCCTGGACGCCCGGTTCGCCGGGCCGGTGCGCGAGCTCACCGTCACCTCGAGGATGAGCGCCCTGCTGGGCCAGCCGACACCGCTGCTGGTCACCGTGTCCGGCGCCGGGCCCACCGGGCGCGTGCTGATGCGCGAGGACGGCGAGACCGCCAGCTTCGCCGCCGCGCGCCCGTGGACGCAGGTGTTCGCCAGCTTCGTCCGCCTGGGGGTGGAGCACATTTTCATCGGCTACGACCACCTGGCCTTCCTGATGTGCCTGCTGCTGGGCGCGGCCAACCGCCGCTCGCTGATCTGGACGGTCACCGCCTTCACCCTGGCCCACAGCGTGACCCTGTCGGCGGCCACCCTGAACATCGTCCACCTGCCCGGGCCGCTGGTGGAGACGGCCATCGCCGCCACCATCATCTATGTCGCCGTGGAGAACCTGACCGGCTCGCGGCTGGTCCAGCGGCCCTGGATCACCGGCGCCTTCGGCCTCATCCACGGCTTCGGCTTCGCCGGCGCCCTGCAGGAGATCGGCCTGCCGCAGGGCCAGACCGCCCTGTCGCTGCTGGCCTTCAACCTGGGGGTGGAGATCGGCCAGCTGGTGTTCGTGGTCGTGGCCTGGCTGATCCTGGGGGCCTGGGTGACCTCGCCCCGTCTACGCACGGCGGTCTCCGCCGGCGCTGTTTGCATCGCCGTCTTTTGGTTCGTCCAGCGGGTGGCGCTCGTCGCATGAGAACAATGATCAAGGGAGGTATGGCGTGAACAGGAAAATGCTCTCGAGGGCGTCCGTCATCGCGATGTTGGGCGCGTCCGTGCTGGCGCTGTCCGAAAGCCAGTCGCAGAACCAGCCGGCCTATAATCCGGCGATCGAAATCCAGACCACCATCGCCGACGGCTTCACCTTCGCGGTGGTGGGCGACATCATCTATCCGCTGCCCATGGCCAAGTCGCCGGACCAGGCCTTCCAGAGCGCCATGAAACCGGTGAAGGCCGCCGACGTGGCCTATGGCAACCTCGAGATGTCCATTGTCGACATGGACGACTTCTCCGGTCCCAGCGGCGGGTTCATGGGCGTGCCGGAACTGGTGGACGACCTGAAGGACCTGGGCTTCGACGCGGTGGGCAGGGCCAACAACCACCTCTACGACTACGGCAGCCAGGGAATGCTGGAGACCAACGGCTACCTGGAAAAGGCCGGCATCGTCTACGCGGGCTCCGGCAAGAGCTATGGCGCGGCCTACGCGCCACGTTACCTGATGACCAATAAGGGCCGGGTGGCCTTCGTGGCCACCTCCACCAGCATGTCACCGACCTATACTTCCCTGCCATCCATCGTGCGCGCCGCACCGCCGAACGGCGAGGCGCCCGGCCGGGTCGGCGTGGCGCAGATCGCCACCACCCAGGTGTTCGTGGCGCCCAGGAGCATGGCCCCGACGCTGGAGGCCATGAAGAAGGCCTTCCCCACCGGCGGCGCGCTCTACGCCCCCACCGACGACACGCCCGAACGGTTCTCTGTCATGGGCCAGGTGTTCAAGTACGGCGACGTGACCCGGCCGGAGTTCACCTACGAGGTCAGCAAGACCGACGTGGCCCAGCTCCTGCGCTCGGTCCGCGAAGGCAAGATGAAGTCGGATTTCCTGGCCTTCGGTATCCACAGCCACGAGACCAAGTACCCGGACAAGCCGGACACCGACCCGCTGCCCGGCGACTTCCTGCAGGGCCTGGCTCACCAGGTGATCGACGCCGGCGCCGACGCCTTCGTGGGCACCGGCGTCCACGTCCTGCGCGGCATCGAGATCTACAAGGGCCGGCCGATCTATTACGGCCTGGGCGAGTTCTTCCGGCAGATGGACATGAACCGTCCCGGCGGCCAGATGCCCCAGCGCGGCGACGTGAACAGCGACCCCAACAAGTACGAGACCGTGGTCGCGGTGAACCGCTTCGAGGGCGGCCAGCTGGCGGAGATCAGGATCTATCCGGTCCAGCTGGGCGGCGACCTGCGGATCGCCCATCGCGGCATCCCGCGCACGCCGTCACCCGAGGTGGCGCAACGCATCCTGAAGCGACTGCAGAAGGAGTCCGAGCCCTACGGCACCCAGATCGCCATCGTGGACAACACCGGCGTGATCGACCTGCGACCGGCGAAGCGCCGCTAGACGCGCTCGACCCCCAGAGGACACATCATGACCAGCGCCTCCGCTCCGGCGGTCAGGACAGGAACCGGTTTCGCCGTTGGCCTGCTGACCGTCGTCTACACGCTGAACTACCTCGACCGGCAGATCGTCAACATCGTCGCCGAGCCGATCAAGAACGAGCTTATGCTGTCGGACAGCCAGCTGGGCCTGATGAGCGGGCTGGCCTTCGCCGTGTTCTATACGGTGCTGGGCATTCCGCTGGCCAAGTACGCCGACGCACCGAAAACTAACCGGCCGGTGCTGATCTCCATCTGCCTGGCCGTATGGAGCGCCATGACCGCGGTCTGCGGGATCGCCACCAGCTTCACCCAGCTGCTGCTCGCCCGCATCGGCGTCGGGATCGGCGAGGCCGGCTGCTCGCCGGCCGCCCACTCGCTGATCTCGGATACTGTGCCGCGGGAGAAGCGGGCCTCGGCCATGGCGATCTATTCCATGGGGATTCCGTTCGGGAAGCTGTTCGGCCTGCTGATCGGCGGGGTGGTGGCCCATGCGCTGGGCTGGCGGATGTCGTTCATCCTCCTGGGCCTGCCCGGGGTGCTGCTGGCGCTGGTGACCTGGCGCATGCTGCGCGAGCCCCGCAAGGAAGCCGACAGGGCGAACCTCGTCGCGCCGCCCAAGCAATCCATCGCAACCTCGCTCAGGCGTTTGCTGCCGATCCCGACCTTCTGGATGGTGACCTTCGGCGGGGCGTTCATGTCGTTCCTGAGCTATGGCCAGACCGCCTTCCTGGGCTCGTTCTTCATCCGGGTGCACCATGTCAACGTGGGCCAGGCGGGGATCATGCTGGGCCTGGCCCTGGGCGGGGCCGGGGCCGTCGGGACCTGGCTGGGCGGACGTATCGCCGACCGCGCGGCCCAGAAGGACAAGCGGGCCTATGTGCTGGTGCCGCTGATCGCCTCGCTGGCCGGGGCGGTGCTGTTCGTGACCGCGGTGATGTCCCCCAGCCTGTGGCCGGCGCTGCTCATCCTGGCGGCGGCCACCGCCCTCACCTCCGTCTGGTACGGCCCGATCTTCGCCACCGTGCAGAGCCTGGTGGAGCCGGAGCAGCGGGCCATGGCCGCGGCGGTCCACCTGTTCTTCATCAACCTGATCGGCCTGGGCCTCGGCCCGCTCAGCTTCGGCATCCTGTCGGACGCGCTGAACCATGGCGTCCCAGGCCTGATCCCGGTGGGCTTCGGGCCGGCGGAGGGCCTGCGCTATGCACTGACCGCGGGGTCCCTGACCACGGTGGTGGCGATCGTCTTCTTCCTGCTGTCGTCGCGCACCATCCGGGCGGATCTCAAGTAGCGGCGGCCCGGCCCGCGAAAGCGCTGGAGGTTCAGGCGGCGATGGGAAATCATGCCCATTGTATAGACTCCTGAAGCATCGGGCGGGCGGGCGGCGATCCGTCCGCCCGCCCGATGCTTCGCAACGATAAGGGACGACCCAGGACCATGCCGACCGACAGCCAGACCCCCGTGAAAATCCCCGGCAAGACCGCCATCGTCACCGGCTCCTCGCAGGGCTGGGGCCTGGGCATCGCCAGGGGGTTCGCCGAACGCGGCGTCGATGTGGTGGTGACCGGTTCGAATCCCGACCGGGTCGCCGAAGCCGCGCGGCAGGTGCAGGCCGTCGCCAAGGGCAGGGTCGCGCCCATCGTCTCCAACCTGGGGACCAAGGAGGGCTGCGAAGCCCTGTTCAACCAGGCCACGGAGGCGCTGGGGACCATCGAGATCCTGGTCAACAACGCCGGCATCGTGGAGCAGGCCACCATCCTGGAGACCACCGACGACCAGTGGCACAACGTCTTCGCCCTGTCGGTCCACGCCCAGTTCTACATGACCCGGATGGTGGCCCGCGCCCTGGTCGCCGCCGACAAGGGCGGCCGGATCATCAACATGGCCGGCGGGGCCGCCTTCTCCGGCATGACCGGCTACGCCAGCCATGCGGCGGCCAAGGGCGCAGGCATGGGCGCGGTGCTCACCTGGGCCCGCGAGCTGGGCCCGCACGGGATCACCGTCAACGCCATGGCCGGCAGCATCATCACCGCCCAGTCGGCGCCGTTCCTGGAGCGCCGGCGCCAGGAGCTGATCGACAAGGGCTTGCCGTCCAAGACCGACCGGGAGCTGGGCTTCTACACCCCCGACGAGCTGTCCGCGGTCGTCGTCTGGCTGGCCAGCGAGAGCGCGGCGATGGTCAATGGCCGCATGATGCACGCCTCCGGGCCGGAGCTGCAGATCTGGCGCATGGCCACCATTGAGACCGTCATCAACGCCGCCGGCGCACCCTGGACCCCGGAGCTGCTGGACCGCATCGACCTGGCTTCGATGCTGACGCGGGATGCGGGCCTGGAACCGCGCCGCTCGCGGGAGCCTATCCAAACGGTGCGCAAGTAGGCGCGAGTGCCTGAGACACCCACGGACCTGGGAGATCTGGACGCGGTCGCCTCGGCCGAGCTCGTCCGCAGCGGACAGGTGTCGGCCCTGGAACTGGTGGACGCCGCCATCGCCCGGATCGAGGCCACCGACCCGCAGCTGAACGCCGTCATCCACCGGCGCTACGAAGCGGCCCGCGACGAGGCCCGGAGGACGCCCGCAGACCTGCCTTTCAGCGGGACGCCGATGCTGCTCAAGGACGTGGAGCTGGCGGGCGATCCCAGCTTCAACGGGGCCCGGGTCTATGCCGACCTCAACCGACGATGCGCCGTGAGCGACCGCTTCACCGAGCGGCTGCAAGGCGCCGGCGCGATCCTGCTCGGCCTCACCAACATCCCCGAGTTCACCAGCGCCGCCGTCACCGAATCCCAGCTGCACGGTCCCTGCCGCAACCCGTGGGACCTGGAGCGCAGCCCCGGCGGCTCCAGCGGCGGGGCCGCCGCGGCGGTGGCCTCCCGCATGGTCCCGGCCGCTCAGTCCAGCGACGGCGGCGGGTCCTCGCGCATCCCGGCCTCGGCCGTCGGCGCCTTCACCATCAAGCCCGGCCGGGGGCGCACGCCGCTGGGGCCTTCCGGCGCGACCTGGATGGACATCACCAGCTCCAAGAGCTTCATCACCCGCTCGGTGCGCGACACCGCCGCCCTGCTGGATGTGGTGGCGGGCGCCGACCCGTCCGAGACGCTCGCCGCGCCGGCCCTGTCGCGCCCGTTGCTGCAGGAGGTCGGCGCAGCCCCCGGACGCCTGCGGATCGGCGTGGCCCTCAGCGGCCCCGGCGGGGCTGTGGACCCCGAGGCCATCGAGGCCGTGAACCAGGCCGCCGGCCTGCTGGAGATGCTCGGTCACCGTATCGAGGAGGCGGCGCCGGAGACGTTCCTCTCCGAGGAAAGCCGCGCGATCCTCGCCGTCTACTGGCCGATGAAGGTGGCCATGCGCGCCGCGCCCGCCGAGCAGCAGCTGGGGCGCGAGATGGCGGAGGGTGACCTCGAGCCCCTGACCCTGGCGATGCTCAGGTACGCGCGCCGCAAATCCATGGCGGAGGTGGGCGCCATTCTGGTGCAGATCCGCGACTTCACCACCCGCTCGCTGGCGTGGTGGGCGTCCGGCTACGACCTGCTGCTGACGCCCAGCACCGGCGCCGTCCCGCCGCTTATCGGCGCGCTCGCCGGCCGCGACGAGGCGACGCGGGCGGCCAACGCCCGCTGGGCCGGGCTGATGCCCTTCGCCAACATCACCGGCCAGCCGGCCGCCTCCGTGCCGCTTCACTGGACGGCGCAGGGCCTGCCCATCGGCGTGCAGTTGGTGGCCGACGTCTGCCGCGAGGACGTGCTGGTCCGCGTCTCCGCCCAGCTGGAGGAAGCCCGGCCCTGGGCGGATCGCCGCCCGCCTGTCTCCGCCTGACGCGGAGCGTGTCGCTTGAGGTTGCAACCGGCTTGAATTCAATCCACCAGGGACATCGGGCGTAGTGACGGGCCAAACCAGGGGCGAGAGAAATCCAGACATGCTGGGCGCAGAGACCAGAGCGACCGGCCGCGCCACCCGGGAGTCGCTGCTTCAGGCGGCCGTGGACTGCATCGCCGAGCTGGGCTGCGTGGCGTCGACCACCACCCGGATCGCCAAGCGCGCCGGGGTTTCGCGCGGATCGCTGCAGCACCATTTCCGATCGCGGGACGATCTGCTGCTGTCGGTGGCGGAGCGGGTGTTCATCTCCGACCCGGCGGCCGACGTGGAAGCGCTGCGCGCCAAGCCCCTGCAGGATCGGCTGGACCACCTGTTCGACCATGTCGAGCGGGCGACCCTGAACAACCGGTTCGCGGCCGCCGTCCGGCTGGCGGCGGCGCTGGATATGGACTCCGATCTGGGCAAGAAGGTGCGCTCCATCCGGGAGAGCGCCAGGCGCTCCAACCGCGGCAACCGGGAGCTGATGTTCGCCGACATCGACCTCGACCGCGAGGACTGGCAGGCCATCGTGCGGACCATATCGGCGATGATGTACGACGCCGCCTACCAGGGCGAGACCAAGAAACGGCACTTCGACCGCGCCGACTACGACCGGCGGGTGAAGCACCAGAAATCCATGCTGCTGCTCTACCTCTCAAGCCTCCAGCGGGGCGCGAATTAGGCTCAGGCGGGCAGGCTGGCGATCAGCTTGCGGGCGGCCCGGAAGTTCAGCGCGGCGCGCTCGGCGGCCGAGACGCCCTGTTGCTGCAGCTCGCGCATGGGCACCTCGATGCCGATGAGGATGTCCTCAGGGATAGCCGCCAGGAACTCCCGCAGCGGCAGCACGCCCTCACCAGCCGGAAGCCTGTCATGCATGGCCTCCTGCAGCTGTTCGTCCGCCGGCGGCGCCGGCGAGCGGCCGTCGCAGAGCTGGATCCGGCCGATCAGGCCCTCACCTTCGGCCAGGCTCTCCACCGGCTGGTCGAACCGGAAGAAGTGCAGGGTGTCGATCAGCAGGCGCGCGTTGGAAGCGCCGACCTGCTTGAGGAAAGCCACGCCTTCCGGGACCGTCTTCAGCGCCATCCGCCGTGACATCTCGGTGGCCACCACCAATCCGTATTCGCGGGCCATCTCGCAGACCCGGCCAAAGCGGTCGACCATCCGGGCCTGCTCGTCGGCCCTCACCTGGACGTTGGCCGACGCCGCGCCCAGGTAGCCGCCGGCCTCGAAGGCGGGACGGAAGGACTCCAGGTCGACCTCCGGCGTGATGCTGAAGCTCTCCAGCATCTCCACGTTCACGCCCAGATCCCTGCAGTGCGACCGGAAGCGGGCGCGTTCCGGATTGTCGCCGAACAGCCAGGTGTCGCGGACACGATCTGCCGGCCCCGAGATCTTGATGGTGAACAGGCGGCAGTCATTGGCCGCGGTGATCTCCGCGAGCTCGAACGCGTTGGCTTCCGCGGCGGTCAGGCAATCGAGGCTGAGCTGGCGAATGACGTTATCCCCTCTGCTGAAGCGGCCCTAACGCGGCCACGCTGGTGGGTACTGGATTGAGGAACGGCTCCCTGGCCAGGAGACGGCGCACGTTCTCGGCCGCCCCCAGCGCCATGGATCGGCGGGCGAGGTCGCCTGTGGCGGCGATGTGCGGGGACAGCACGACCCGGGGAACCTCCCGCCAGCGCTCGCCCGGGGTCGGCTCCTCCTGGAATACATCCAGGGCCGCGCCGCCCAGCCGGCCGTCGCGCAGGGCGGCGATCAGCGCATCCTCATCCACGATCGAACCGCGCGAGATGTTGACGATCAGCCCTTTGGGCCCCACGGCCTCGATGATGGCCCCGGAGACCAGGCCCACGTTGGATGCGTCCGCGCGCGCGGCGATGAACAGGACATCGCACCACCCCGCCAGCCCGGCCAGGCTGTCGTGACGGATCAACGGCTCGCCGGGCTTGGGGTTGGGCCCCCACCAGGCGCATTCGCAGCCGAAGCCGGCCAGCCGCCGGACGATACCCTGGCCGATCAGGCCCAGGCCAACGACGCCAATCTTCAGGCCGGCCACGGAGCGGATGCCCGCGTTGGCGGCGCGATCGCGGAACACGCCCTCGCGCACCCGCCGGTCGTTCTCCAACAGGAGACGGTTGTGGCCCAGGAACAGGGCGACGGCGTGGGTCGCCACGTCGTCGGCGTTCATGCCCGGGCCGTGGGTCAGGGCGATCCCGCGCGCGTTCAGGGCGTCCACGTCGATGGCCTCGAAGCCGGAGCCGATCAGGGCCACAAGTCCGATGTTCGGCAGGGTCCACAGGCTTTCGGGCAGGGGCTTGTTGCCCGCGGTGATGATCGCCCGGACGTCGGCCTGCTCGTCCTTCAGGGCGCTCAGATCGCCGTCGAGCACCGATCCCAGGCGGATGTCGCAGGCCGCGGGGAATTCCGGCTCCAGGTGGGCGTATCGCTCGTCCAGGACGATTATCGGCGGCATCCGCCCCAGCCTCCAAGAGCCGCGCTCTTCACGGTGGTGACACCGCCAGAGGGAAAAATCAAAGCTGAACTCGAAGCCATTTACGGGACATCCTCCGCCAGTTTCCGTCCGTGGAGGGCTGGCGCCGCCTTCGCCTTGGGGCATAACGTCCGGACGGCGCCGCATGCATGTACGGGGTCGGGGCGGCGCGACCTTGCGTCCGATGGGCGCGCCAGAGCGCGGTAACTGAAGCGAGCGGGGCCGCGGCCACCGACCGGGGGAGGATGACGTCGGATGTCCGTGGGCTCCGTAAAGCTTGAGCGTCAGGTGCCTGAATGGCGCCTCTGGGCGTCGCTGGGCATCCTCATCATCTTCTACGTCATGGCCTATGTGGACCGGGCGCTGCTGCCCCTGATGGTGGAGCCGATCCAGGCGGACCTGGGCATCAGCGACATCCAGATGGGCCTGCTGCAGGGATGCGCCTTCACCCTCATCTACGCCGGCAGCGGCCTGCCGCTGGCCTGGCTGGCCGACCGCACCTCACGGCGTAGGATCATCTTCTGGGGCTCTGTCGTCTGGTCGACGAGCGCGATGCTCTGCGGCCTGTCACGCAACTTCCCCATGCTGTTCATGGCCCGCGCGGCCGTGGGGGCCGGGGAATCCGGCCTCGCCCCATCCGCGCAGGGCCTGATCGCTTCGATCTTCCCACGCAAGAAGCTCGCCTTCGCCCAGGCGGTTTACGGGCAAAGCAGCAGCCTGGGCGGCGGTCTCGCTCTGGCGATCGGCGGCGTGAGCCTGGCGGCCCTGACCGCGCGGGGCGGACTGACTTTGCCGATCCTGGGCCACCTGGAGGCGTGGCAGGCGATGTTCTTCATCGCTGGCCTGATCGGCCTGCCGCTGTCCTTGCTGATCTGGCTGGTGCATGAGCCGCGCCGGGTGGCGGTGGCAGATGGCGGCCAGCCGCCCGGGACGGTGCGCGAGTTCATGGTCCTGCTGAAACAGCAGCGCCGGCTGGTGGTGGCGCACATGCTCGGCTTCCCGCTCTGCGCCCTGGTGATCTATTCCCAGGCGGCCTGGATGCCCGCCTTCCTGATGCGCCGCCACGAACTGGACATCGCCCAGGTCGGGTTGATCATCGGCATCCTGAACATGACTTTCGGGGCGGGCGGCAGCCTGGCCCAGGGCCTGCTTTCCGACTGGCTGGCCCGGCGCGGCGTGCACGACGCCTACTACCGGGTCCAGATGGGCGGCATCCTGATCGGCGGGCCGGCCCTGATACTGGCCTATCTTTCGCCCACCCCGGCGCTGGCGATCGCCTGCATGGCGGTGTTCGAATGCACTTTCAGCGCCTTCGGCGGGACCGCGCCGGCGGCGCTGTCCATGATGATGCCCAACAGCGCCCGCAGCAAGCTGCTCGCCCTCTACTGGCTGACCATGGGCCTCATGGGCTGCGCGGGGCCGCTGCTCACGGCGACGCTCACCACCTTCCTGTTCCATGACCGGACGATGGTCGGCTACTCGCTGGTCATCGTCACAGCGGTCTTCTCGCCGATCGCATTCGGGGCGCTGTGGATGGGCCTCAAGCCGCTTAGGCAGGTGGTGCAGGTGCGCATCGAGGAGGAGCGGCTGGAGGCGGCGGCGGAGGCCAGGCCGCCTCAGCCCTGAAGCCCCTTGACCGCCTCATAGAGCCCGGTGGCGGCCTTGTCGTACTCGGCGAAGGTCTGCGGGACGTCGAAGGCGCAGGCGACCTCCACGCAGCCCACCTCCTGGTACCTGCGCAGCATGTCGGCCACCTGGGAGGGATCTCCGTCGCAGCGCACGCGAAGACTGCGGGCCACCTTGCGCCCGGCAATCTCGTCCAGCCGCTCGCCGCCCTCGCGCATCTCCTCGGGCGTCAGGCCGGTGGGATGCCAGACGTCGGCGAACCGGGCGGCGCGGCGCATCGGCGCCTTGGCCAGGCCCCGCGCGCCCACCCAGATCGGCACGCGCTTGCCGGGCTGGACGGGACCCCGGTCGAACTTGAAGTCCTTCAGGTCGAACCACTTGCCCTGGAAGGCGATCCCGCCCTCCTTCCAGCAGGCCAGCATCACCTCCAGCACCTCGTCGGCGAAGGCGCCGCGGGCCTCGAAGATGTCGCCGCGGCCCACGGCCTGGAACTCGCCTTCCGCCCACCCGGTGCCCACGCCAAGGTCGATGCGGCCGCCGGACAGGACGTCCAGGCTGGCCACCGTCCGCGCAAGGATCACCGGGTCCCGATAGGGCAGCACGATCACGCCGCAGCCGATCCGGATCCGCTTCGTGCGGGCGGCCAGGTGCGCCATGGCCACCGTGGCGTCGATCCAGTCGGCCCCGTAGCGGCGGTAGGCCTCGAGGCCGACGATGTGGTCGGTGACCCACAGGCCGTCCCAGCCCATGGCCTCGAAATGCGGTCCGGACTCCAGGGACTCAA
>CANJKG010000028.1 GCA_947474775.1 Caulobacteraceae bacterium
CGTGTTCGAGAAACGGTGAAGGGTCCGCAACAGACGCTCACCATGCGTGTTTGGCCTCGTCCCGCGACCCGTGGCATGTAGCGCGCCCATGCCGATCCCGTTCATCGACCTGCAGGCCCAGCGCCGCCGCCTCGGCCAGCCGCTGGAGGACGCCATCCTGAAGGTGGTGCGCTCGGGCGCCTATGTGATGGGCCCGGAGATCGCCGAGCTGGAGGCCGCGCTGGCCGCCTTCGGCCAGGCGCCGCACGCGCTCACCTGCGGCTCTGGCACCGAGGCCCTGATCCTGCCGTTGATGGCCTGGGGGATCGGGCCGGGCGACGCGGTGTTCTGCCCCTCCTTCACCTTCGCGGCCACCGCCGAGGTGATGCCGCTCGTGGGCGCTTCACCGGTGTTCGTGGACGTCCTGCCCGACACCTACAACCTGGACGCCCAGCGCCTGGACGCCGCCATCGCGGCGGTGAAACAGGAAGGCAGGCTGACGCCCAGGGCGGTGATGACCGTCGACCTGTTCGGCCAGCCGGCGGACTATCCGGCCATCGCCGAGGTCACCCGCCGCCACGGCTTGAAGCTCATCGCCGATTCGGCGCAGGGGTTCGGCTGCACACTCTTTGGCCATCATCCGATCCACTGGGCGGACGTGGCGACCACCTCCTTCTTCCCGGCCAAGCCGCTGGGAGCCTATGGCGACGGCGGCGCGGTGTTCTCGAAGGATGCGCGGCTGCACGACCTCCTGGTGTCCCTGCGCGTGCACGGCCAGGCGGTCGCCTCCGACCTGGAGGGCCGCACCTTCCACCATGACCCCAAGTACCTGAACATGCGGGTGGGCCTGAACAGCCGCATGGACACCCTGCAGGCCGCCGTTCTGCTGCAGAAGCTGACCATCTTCGAGGACGAGATCGAGGCCAGGAACCGTGTCGCACGGCGCTATGCCGAGGGTCTGGGCGACGTGGTCAGGACCCCCGCGGTCATCACCGGCGGGACCTCGGTTTGGGCGCAGTACACCATCGAGGCGGCGGATCGGGACGGCTTGGCCGCCAGCCTTCGCGAACAGGGCGTTCCCAGCGCGGTCTACTATCCAGCCCCGATCCACCGCCAGGCCCCCTACGCGGGCTACCCTCAGCCGGGCGGCCTGCCGGTCACCGAGGCCAAGGCGAGCCAGGTGATCAGCCTACCCATGCACGCCTACCTGGAGCCCGACGACCAGGACCTGGTGATCGCCGCCGTACGCGCCTTCGTAAAGAAAAACGCCAGCTAGAACCTGATCGGTTCAGATGGAACCATGAACCGTGAATCAGGCTCTACGCCTTTGATTTTCTAGCACTATTCAACGTTCAGACGATTCCGTGTGATCGCATCGTGCTCTAGGTGTGAGGTCCCAATAGGTTGTCCATCCGGTCCGAACCGGGAAGGCTGGTGTTGCGAAGACTCAGCTGATCTCGGGGAACCGGATGAACCTGCATAGGAATGCCCGTACGACGCCGGCCAGTCGAGCCGAGATGGTGCGGCGGTCAGCCTTGGGCGGCGGCGGCCAGGGCCCTTGCCAACCGCGCTATGCCATCTTCGATGTCGCCCTCGGCGACCTGGCCGTAGGACAGGCGCAGGTGGTTGCGGAACGGCGTCCGGGCGCTGAAAAACGGGCCGGGCAGGAAGGCCACCTTCTCATGCTCGCCGGCGGTGAGCACGGCCTCGGCGTCGGCGCCAGTGAGCTTCAGCCACAGAAAGAAGCCGCCCTCGGGCGTGTTCCACTGGGCGAGCTTGCCGCAATGCCGCTCCAGCGCCCGCAGCATCAGATCGCGCTTCCGGGCGTAGAGCGCCGTGGCCGCGGCCACGTGCCGGTCGAACCGCCCGTCGTCGATGAACCGGGCGACCACCCGCTGGTTGATGTGGCTGACCCCAAGGTCGACCCGGCTACGCGCCATGGCGCCCGCGATCTCCGGCGACGCGGCAGCCCATCCCACGCGGAGCGCCGGCGCGATGGTCTTGCTGAACGAGCCCAGGTGGATCGCCCGGTCGGGCGCCAACGCGATTAAGGGCGGCGGGGCGGCCGTGAAACGGATGCCGCCATAGGTGTCATCCTGCAGCACCAGAGCGCCGGCCCCCTCCGCCAGACGCAGCACCTGCAGGCGCCGCTCCAGGCTCAGCGTCGCCCCGGTGGGGTTCTGGTTGGTGGGGATGGTGTAGATCAGCTTCACCCGCCGGCCCTGGGCGCGGACCCGTTCGAGCGCCTCCGCCAGCCCCTCGGGATCCAGGCCCCCGGCGTCCATGGGCGCGATCTCGATCTCAGCGCCCATTTGCATGAAGGCCTTGAGCGCGCCCACATAGGTCACGGCCTCGCAGACCACCACGTCGCCCGGCTCCAGCAGGGTGAGCGCCGCCAGGCCGATGGCGCCTGAGCTGCCGTTGGTGAGCACGATGTTGTCGGCGCCCATCCCGGCGCCCGCCCGCGCGGCGATGAATTCGCGGAGCATGACGTCGCCCGCCGTGGAGAAGCCATAGCCCATCACCGCCTGGTCGTTGGCCGCCAGGATCTCGGCCATCAGCGCGCCCAGGTCCGCCACCGGGTGGGTGACCGGATCGGGCAGGCCACCGCCGAAGACGATGAAATCCGCCGGCGGCTTGCGGCGCAGGTCGACGCTCGGGCCCGGGACCGCGCGGACGCGCTGGCTGATCATCGCCTCGCTCGCCATCGAATTCCCCCGCGGATGACGCCCGGCCCACTCCGGCTGCTTCAATGAGGATAGAGCAGCATCTGGGTGCATCGGAACAGGGCCATCACCTTGCCGCTGTTGACGTTGGTGACCTCGGCGTCCCAGACCTGGGTCATTCGGCCGCCGTGGGTCAGGCGGGCCTCGCACAGCATGTCGTGGCCGTTGCGGGCGGTGGATAGGTAGTTGGCCTTCAGCTCGATGGTGGTGAAGCCGGTCGCGCCCTGCGGCAGGGACGCCACGCAGCCATAGCCGCAGGCGGTGTCAGCCAGGGCCACGATGGTGGCGGCGTGCAGGTATCCGTTGGGCGCCATGTGGCCGGGCCGCACGGTCAGGTGGCCTCGGACGTGATCCGCCTCGACTTCCTCGAATGTGATGCCGAGCAGGTCCGGAAGGCTGCCGCGCTGGTGGGCGTTGAACTCTTCCGCGCGGTTGGTCATGGCCCGGCACGTCCTGCGAATCCCTGTGCGGCAGGCTTGCAGCCCAGGACGCGCGTGTCACGCGCAGATCAACCTAGGGTCGGCGAACGGCGAGCGCGGATGCTTCCCGCGCCAGTTCGGTGATGCGGCCCCAGTCGCCGGCGCGCACGGCCTCGGCGGGGGCGACCCAGCTTCCGCCAACGCAGACCACATTTGACAAGGCCAGGTAGTCGGGCGCGTTGGCGAGGCTGACGCCTCCCGTGGGGCAGAACCGCGCCTCGGGGAAGGGGCCCGAAAAGCCCTTCAGCGCCTCGACGCCGCCGACCACATTGGCGGGGAACAGCTTGAAGGCGGTGAAGCCGGCGCGAAGGCCGCGCATCAGCTCGGTGGCGGTCGCGATGCCGGGCAGCAGCGGCACGGCGCCGTTGGGAGACTCTCCGTCGATCAGGCCCGGGCTGACCGCGAATTTCGCGCCCGCGTCGGCCGACGCCTGACGGGCGCCGCCGCTCAGCACGGTGCCGGCGCCGACCACCGCGCCCTCGACCTCCTGGGCCATGGCGCGGATGCAGTCGATGGCCGCCGATGTCCGCAAGGTGACCTCAAGCACGCTCAGGCCGCCCGCCACCAGGGCGCGGCCCAGCGGGATGGCGTGCGCTGGGTCCTCGATGGTCAGCACCGGGATCACCGGGGCGAGGCGCATGATCTCGTCGAGGGTCATAGCCGCTCCATCTGCAGGAGCTGACGCGCGGCGCCGAGGATCGCCGGATAGGGGTGAAGCACCAGCGAGGTTGGGATCTCCCTGAGGTACTCCGACAGCCGGTCCTTGTCCTCGAACCGGGCCCGGAAGCTACCTGAGGCCAGGCGGTCGGCCAGGCGGGGCGCAATGCCGCCGGAGATGAACACTCCGCCGCGCGCGCCGAAGGTGAGCGCCAGGTCGCCGGCCACCGAGCCCATGATGCCGCAGAACCTGTCCAGCGTCGCCGCCGCCAGGGGGTCGGTCGCTGCAGCCTCGCTGACCGCCATCTCGCTGGTGAGCGGAGCCTCCCAGCCGGAGATCTCGGCCAGGCCCTGGTAGATGTCGTAGATTCCCGAGCCGGACAGCAGCCGCTCGATGGACACGCGTCCGAACTTGGCCTGCTGCCGCTTCCAGAGTTCGATCTCCACCTCGTCGGAAGGCGCGAAGCCGGCATGGCCGCCCTCGGTGGAGATCGGGATGTCGCGCAGGGTGCCCCGCGCCAGGCCCGCCACGCCGAAGCCGGTGCCGGCCCCCATCACCACCAGCGGGCCGCCCGCCGCCGCCGGCACGGCGGGGCCCAGGACCCGCAGGTTGTCGGGCTCCAGCAGGGGCGCGGCCAGGGCCTGGGCCGCGAAGTCGTTGAGCAGCTTGACGCCCTCGAACTCGAACTGGGCCAGGAGGTCGCATTCGGACACCTGCCAGGAAAGGTTGGTGAAGGCGATCTCGCCGTCCACCACCGGCCCCGCCACCGCCAGAACCGCCCGCGTGGGCCTCTGCCGGCCGGTGGTCTGTTGCAGGTAGCGGGTGATCGCCTCGCCAAGCGAACTGTAGTCGGCCGCCTTCAGCGTATGGGGATTGCGTACGTGGCCGGCGGAATCGATCAAGGCGAAGCGGGCATTGGTCCCGCCGATGTCGCCCACCAGTCCCACGTATTGCGGTTTCATGCGGCGTCCTCATAGAGGGTGCAGGCCCCCGCGTCAGCAGGTCCCGCGGCGCGGCGCATCCAGCCGAACAGTTCGCGGCCATAACCGAAGCCGGCCGGGGGCGCCTTGGCGGGCGTCCGCGCATGCAGGACGCCGGGCTCGACCTTGATCTCCAGCACGCCGGCCTCGGCGTCCAGGCGGACGATGTCGCCGTCCTGGACCAGGGCCAGCGCCCCGCCGGCGGCCGCCTCCGGCGTCACATGGATTGCGGCCGGCACCTTGCCGGAGGCGCCGGACATCCGTCCGTCGGTGACCAGGGCCACCTTGAAGCCCTTATCCAGCAGCACGCCCAGAGGCGGGGTGAGGTTGTGCAGCTCCGGCATACCGTTGGCCTTGGGCCCCTGGAAACGCACCACGGCCACGAAGTCGCGGTTCAGTTCGCCGCGCCTGTAGGACTCCTGCAGCGCTTCCTGGCTGTCGAACACCAGCGCCGGGCCTTCCACCGCCAGATGCTCGGCCTTCACCGCCGAGGTCTTGATCACCGCCCGGCCGAGCGCGCCCTTGAGCAGCCGTATGCCGCCCTCCGGTAGGAACGGGTCGTCGACCGGGCGCAGGATGTCGCGGTTCAGGGACGCCGCGGCGCCGTCGCGCCAGACCAGCCTGCCGCCGTCCAGGAAGGGCTCCTGCTGGTAACGCCGCAGGCCATGGCCTGCGACCGTGGCCACGTCGTCGTTGGCGAGGCCCGCGTCCAGCAGCTGGCGCACCACGAAGGCCATGCCGCCGGCCGCGTGGAAGGCGTTCACGTCCTCCGAGCCGTTGGGATAGACCCGCGCGATCAGGGGAGTGACCTTGGAGAGGTCGTCGAAGTCCTCCCAGGTGATCAGGACCCCGGCCGCCCGGGCCATGGCGATAAGGTGCAGGGTGTGGTTGGTCGACCCGCCCGTGGCCAGCAGGCCCGCCAGGGCGTTGACGATGCTCCTGGCGTCCACCACCGCCGGCATGGGCGTGTAGGCGCTGCTCCCGTCGCGTATCTCCACCGCCCGCTTCGGGGCGGCGGCCACCAGGGCGTCGCGCAGCGGCGTATTGGGGCTGACGAAGGCCGAGCCGGGTAGGTGCAGGCCCATCATCTCCATCATCATCTGGTTGGAGTTGGCGGTGCCGTAGAAGGTGCAGGTCCCGGGCCCGTGGTAGGACTTCATCTCTGAATCCAGCAGTTCCTCTCGGGTGACCTTGCCCTGGGCGTGCAGCGCGCGGACCTTGGCCTTCTCGGCGTTGGAGATGCCCGACGACATGGGGCCGCCGGGCACGAAGATCACCGGCAGATGCCCGAACGCCAGCGCGCCCATGGTCAGGCCCGGCACGATCTTGTCGCAGATCCCCAGCATCAGGGCGGCGTCGAAGGCGTCATGGGTCAGCGCCACCGCCGTCGACATGGCGATCACGTCGCGGGAGAACAGCGACAGCTCCATGCCTGGGCGGCCCTGAGTGACGCCATCACACATGGCGGGCGTGCCGCCGGCGTACTGGGCGGTGGCGCCGACCTCGCGGGCCGCATGCTTGATGATCGCCGGGAAGCGCTCCAGCGGCTGGTGGGCCGATAGCATGTCATTGTAGGCCGAGACGATGGCCACGTTAGGGGCGGTAGGGTCGCGCATCCGCTGCTTCTCGCCCTCCGGCTCGGCGGCGAAGGCGTGGGCCCAGTTGGCGCAGGACAGCTTGGCGCGGCCGGGACCGGAGTGGCGGGCGGCCTCCATGCGCTCCAGGTAGTCGGCGCGGGTGTCGCGGCTGCGCGCCTCGATCCGTTGGGTGACGTCCGAGGTGACCGGATGCATCGACATCTTCCTATTCCTCGTGGCTCGGGGCCCAGAGAACCCGCACCGGCGCCCGGTCCTGGATCAGGAGCGCGCGCACCGGCAGGTCCGCGCCAGCTAACGCGCGGTCGATGACATCGCGCTTAACGTCGCCGGCGATAAGCAGGAAAATCGCCTGGGCCCGCAACAGGGCCGTCAGCGTCAGGCTGATCCGCGCCACTGGCGGGGAACCCAGCCCGGCCGGGGTCAGTATGGTCATCGCCTGCCCGTTCGGGTCGAGGCCCGCCGCGAGCGTGGGACTGCCGGGGATCAGCGAGGCGATGTGCCCGTCCTCGCCCATGCCCAGGATCACCGCGTCGAACGGCTGCAGCGCATGCAGGTCGCTCTCCGCCGGCGCAGGCCACAGGGGCAGCAGCCGCGCCTCGGCCGCCGCGCCGACTGCGAGGCGCTTCCTCAGTAGGCCGATATTGGCCTCCGGCGCATCCGCAGCCACGCATCGCTCATCCGACAGCGTGACGACGATCCTCGCCCAGTCGAGCGGTGCGTGGCTGAGACGATCGTAGACAGGTCCGGGCGCGCGACCGCCGTGGGCCCACTGTCGCCCCGCGCACGGCCCGGCGCCCCGGTCTCCTTTCCCTTGACCTGGACCCAGGTGAGGAAAGGGCTGGACCCCAAGGCCTACACGATCCGCACCGCGCCGGATTTGTTGAGAAAGACGAAAGCTTGGGCCGACTACTGTGACGCTGAACGGCCCCTTGCAGCGGCGATCTCCAAGCTGAGATAGCCACGCATCCGCGGCCCGCGAATCACGCGTATCTTCACCGTAAGCGTTGCTGGAGACCGGATGTCTGTCCTTGACCGTCGCACCCTGATCGCCGGAGCCCTCGCCCTGGGCGTCGCGCCGCCACACGCGGCGCTCGCCGGGCCGCCGGCCAGCGGCCGCCTGCGCTTCACCGTCTTCCGCAACGGCAAGTCGGTGGGCGAACATGTGGTGAGCTTCGTGGTCAACGGCGACTCGGTCGCGGTGACTACCGAGGCGGCCATGACCATCAAGTTGGGGCCGGTGCCGGTGTTCAAATACAGGCACCACGCCGAAGAGCGGTGGCGGGGAGGTCGCATCCAGACCCTGAGCACGCGCACCGATTCCAACGGCAAGAAGGAGGCGGTGAGCGCCAGTCGCACCACGGCCGGGGTAGTGATCGAGGCGGCCGGCTCGCGCATCAACGCACCTGCGGCGATCAATCCGCTGAGCCACTGGAACTCAGCGATCCTTGAGGGCCCGCTGTTCAACCCCCAGACCGGCAAGCTGATGAAACTCACCGCCACGCCCCGGGGCCGCGGCCAGGTCAGGTTCGCCAATGGAGCAACGCTCGCGGCGGCCAGCCATTGGGCCCTGCGCGGCGAGACCGAGATTGACGACTACTACGACGAAGCCGGGGTCTGGATGGCCCTGCGCGGCATCCTGGAGGACAAGTCGACCATGGAGTATCGGCGAGCTTGACCATGGCCGTTTCTTCCCCACAACGCTTGCTGGCGCCGCGCATCTCCCGCGCAGAGTCCAGCGTATCCCTAACGAACAGCCCTCGGAGAGACTGAATGCTGGTCCTCGATCGTCGCACCCTGCTCGCTGGAGCCCTATCGATGGCCGCCGCGCCGGGGGTGGCCCTGGCCAACCGGCTTCCCGCCGGCGGCCGGCTGAGCTTCAACGTCCTGCGTAACGGCACGCCGCTTGGTCAGTACAACGTGGTGTTCACAGGCTCCCGCCAGGCGCTCAACGTCATCATCGAGGCCAACATGCTGATGAAGGTCGGGCCGGTGACGGTCCTGGACTACCGCCACCACTCCGAGGAGCAGTGGAGCAATGGCCAATTCATGGGGCTGAGCAGCCGTACGGTGCGCGACGGCGTCACGGAATCCATCACCGTCGCACGCACCGACAATGGCATCGCTATCACCACCGCCAAGGGCCGTGGCGTCGCGCCCTCCTCGGCGAATCCCCTCAGCCACTGGAATTCCGCGGTCCTGAGCGGCCCGCTGTTCAATCCCCAGACCGGCAAGATGCTGACCATGACCGCCGTTCCCCAGGGTCGCACGACGGTCGCCCTGGCCAACGGCGCACGGGTGGGCGCCACCCAATGGTCCCTGCGCGGCGAGACCGCCATCGACGACTGGTACGACGAGGCCGGCGTCTGGGCAGGGCTCAAAGGCCAGCTCCCGGATAAGTCGACAATGGAATACCGGCGGCTCTGAGCCGCCAAGATCAGCTGGCTTCAGCCCTCGGAACCCAGCCGGGTCCGGATGTCGCGGCAGGCGGCGGCGATCAGGTCGCTCAACGCGGCCTCTTCGAATGGCCGTCCCCGCCGCAGCTTGACATGCCGCATGCGCTTGCCGGAGCCTTCCAGCAGGCCGACCGGGTCCGGCAGCGCCGCCCCGTGGAAGAAGCCCACGTTGGCATGGGCCCTGAACGCCCCGACATAGGCGAAGGCCGCGTCCCTGACACAGGCGGTCGGATAGCCAAAGTGCATCAACTCACCGACGTCCTCGCCGCAGGCGCGCATCTGCTCGAACCAGGGCCGGACCATGAGTCGCAACTCCTGCTCCGGCGCGGCGAACCAGGCTTCGACCTCTGGATCCCGCCGCACGACGGTCGGAAATCGCATGAGTTTGCCCGCCATGCCTAGGCCGCGACGTCCTCGCGCCCGGCCCGCGCAACGGTGACCGGACGCACCGGCGCAGGCGGACGCGGCACGAGCGCGATCCCCTTCAGCCAGATCCACAGCGCCTCCCAATGGATCGCGCCCAGCACCTTGAGGCACAGCAGGGGCGCGGCGGCGAAGGCGGCCAGCAGGGCGCGGTCGCTGAGCTCGCGGCGGCGGGCGGCGAAGGCGGTGTTGAGGATCACGCCCTCGGCGTCGCTGACCTGGATCGCGACATTCACCGCCTCGCCAGGCGGTCGCACCCGGAAGGCGTAGGCCAGCTCCATGGGCATGAACGGCGAGACGAAGAAGGCCTTGTCGCACCCCTGGCGGACTTCCGGCCCGCGCGCCTCTTCCGACCGCACCGGGATCAGGTAGCTGTGGCGCTCGCCGAAGGTGTTGTTGACCTCATAGAGGATGGCCGCCAGCCCGCCGTCCGGCCGGTGGCAGAAGTAGACGCTGATCGGGTTGAACGCCGTGCCGAGCACGCGCGGCATGCACAGCAGGCGCACGGCGCCGTCGCCGGTCTCTATCCCGGCGGCCGTCAGTTGCGCCTTCACCTGGATATTCAACGGCGTGGCGGAGCCATCAAGGTGATCGCCGGGATGGAAGCTCACCAGGTTGAAGCGGCCCACCGAGAACAACCGCAGTCGATCCCCCAACGTGTGGGCCTCGTCCAGGTCGATGAGCATCTGGAAGACCCGGTAGGCGAGCCGGTGACGCCGGGGCCTGAGCCGGGCGTGGGTGACGACGCCCGCATAGAGCGCCGAGGCGGTCACGCCACCAGTTCCGCCGCCGGATGCGGCGGGCTCTGGTCGATGAAGATGCGGCCGGATTCGCTCGCCACGCGCCAGGGCCGGCGCACCCCGCCCATCGCCTCGGCTGCGGCCAGGCCCGACTGCAGCCCGTCCTCATGGAAGCCGGAGCCGAAGTAGGCGCCGCAGAACCAGGTCCGCCGCACACCCTGAAGCGACCACAGCCGCCGCTGCGCCGCCATGGCGTGGGCATCGAACATTGGGTGGTCGTAGCGCTCCACCTTGAGCACCTTGGCCGGGTCCGGCGGGACATAGGGATTGAGCGTCAGCAGCACCGGATCGGCGGACTCGAAGCTCTGCAGCCGGTTCATCCAGTAGGTGACGCACCGGCCGGCCGGATCGCCCCGCTCGCCGATGTAGTTCCAGCTCGACCAGGCCGCCCGCCGCTGCGGCATCAGGGCCAGGTCGGTATGCAGCACGGCCACGTTGCGGGTGTAGCGGAAGGCGCCCAGCAGCTGGCCCTCCTCGCGGCTTGGGTCCTCCAGCATGGCCAGCGCCTGGTCCCCATGGGAGGCGATCAGCACCTGGTCGTAGCGTTCGGTGTTTCCCTTGGTGTCGGTGATCAGCACTCCGTCCGGCAGCCGGCGGATGGCGCGGACGCCGCAGTCCAGCCGGATTCGATCCGCATACGGAGCGGTGAGCCGCTCCACATAGGCCCGGCTGCCGCCCGTTACCGTGCGCCACTGCGGGCGGCCGATGATCTTCAGCAGGCCGTGGTTCTCGAAGAACCGCACCAGGGCGGCGGCCGGATACTCCCGGATCGAGGCCACCGAGGCCGACCAGATCGCGGCCGCCTGCGGAAACAGGTGGTCCTCCAGGAAGGCCGCGCAATAACCGCCGCTCTTGACGTATTCGCCGATCGACAGCCGCGCCTCGGCCTGCAGCGACTTGTCCGTCGGCGCCTCGCGATAGAACCGCGTCAGGTCCAGCAGCATCGACCAGAACCGGGGGCTGAACACGTTGCGCTTCTGGGCGAAGATCGCCGTGGGCCGCGCGCTGCCGTACTCCAGGGCGCCATTGTCCAGTGAGACGGCGAAGTCCATCTCCGCCTTCTTGGTCGGTGCGCCCAGGTGGGCGAACAGGGCCGTGAGGTTGGGGTAGTTGAGCTCGTTGTAGACGATGAAGCCGGTATCCACTGGGATCGCACGGCCTTGCCGGTCAACGACGTCCACGGTGTGGCTGTGCCCGCCCACGCGGCCGTCGCTTTCATAGACGGTGATCTCGTGACGCTGCGACAGCAGCCAGGCCGCGCCCATGCCTGCGATGCCCGTCCCCACCACCGCGATCTTCTGGGGGGCCTCGGACCCGCTGGCCTGCATGTCGTTTATCGTCCTCACGCGCTGCACCGCATACACCAAAAGCTACGAAATGGCGCGAAGACCGGATGCACGGCATCCAAACGCGCGCGGGCACCGTAAGCTGTGCACGAGTCGGCGGCGCGCGACCGCAGATAAAGCACGGTGATGACACTGCGGTTCCAGATCAACCCGGCGCGAATGCGCGCCGTTTCCGAGGCGCGAGCCGGATGCTGAGTCTGCTCGGCGTGGTGCTCGCCTTCATGACCGTGGTCATGCTGGTGGGCTGGGTGGTGCAGGGCCGGGTGGCCAACGGCGGCTGGGCGGATGTGTTCTGGACCTTCGGCACCGCCGCCGCCGCAGTGGGCTGCGCCCTGTGGCCGCTTTCCGCCTATCCCGCGGAGCCTGGACGCCAGGCGCTGGTGGCCGCCCTGGCGGCCATCTGGGGCCTGCGGCTCGGCGTCTATGTCGCCCGCCGCGTCGCCGGCGGCCCCGAGGACATCCGCTACGCCGAGCTGCGTGAAGGCGCCGGGGACAAGTTCCCGCAGGCGATGTTCGCCCTGATGATCCTGCAGGGGCCAGCCACCGCCTTCCTCTGTGTCTCGGTGGTGATCGCCGCGCATGCGCCGGGTCCCTGGATCGGCTGGCGCGACCTGGCCGCCGCCGCGATCCTGGCGATCGCCATCATCGGCGAAGGGATCGCCGACGCCCAGCTCGCCCGCTTCAAGGCGGACCCCGCCAACCGCGGCAAGATCAACGACAAGGGGCTGTGGGCCTGGTCGCGGCATCCCAACTACTTCTTCGAGTGGGTGGGCTGGCTGGCCTATCCGGTGCTGGCCTCGGCGTTCGGGATCGGCAGTCCGGAATGGCTGATGTCCTTCGCCGCCCCGGTGCTGATGTACCTGCTGCTCACGAGGGTGAGCGGCGTGCCCCCGGTCGAGCGCAGCATGCTGGCCTCGCGCGGGGAGGCGTTCCTGGCCTACCGGGACCGCACCTCTAAGTTCTTCCTGCTGCCCCCCAAACGGAGCCCCCGATGAGCGCCATCGCCGCCGCCCTGCAGATGTTCGAGGGCGCACCTCTGCCGGATTTCGCCAGGCGGGCGGCGGTGAACTGGATGGTGGGCGGCGCCCGGCGCAAGCTCAGGGACGTGGACCCCGCCGCCGAACAGGCCTTCGCCCAGGAGATGGCGGCCTATCCGGTGGCCGAGCACACCGACGCGGCCAACGCCCAGCACTACGAACTGCCGGCCCGCTTCTTCCAGCTGATCCTCGGGCCGCACCTGAAGTACTCCTGCTGCCTCTACGGCCCGCAGGCGCGCACCCTGGGCGAGGCCGAGGCCGCGGCCCTGGCCGAGACCGCCCAGCACGCCGACCTCGCCGACGGCCAGGAGATCCTCGAACTCGGCTGCGGCTGGGGCTCGTTCAGTCTGTGGATGGCCAAGGCCTATCCGACGGCGAAGATCACCTCGGTCTCCAACTCCGCCTCCCAGCGCGCCTTCATCGAGGGCCAGGCGAGGGAGCGCGGCCTGACCAACCTCACCGTCGTCACCGCCGACATGAACGACTTCGCCACCGCCGGCCGCTTCGACCGGGTGGTCTCCGTCGAGATGTTCGAGCACATGTCCAACTGGCGCGAGCTGCTCACCCGCATCCGCGGCTGGCTGAAGCCGGACGGCCGCCTCTTCCTGCACGTGTTCAGCCATCGCTCGACGCCCTACCGTTTCGACGTGCGTGACAAGACCGACTGGATCGCACAGCACTTCTTCACCGGCGGGGTGATGCCCAGCCACGGCCTGCTCCGCCACTTCCCCGATGTCTTCCAGGTGGAGGCCGACTGGCGCTGGAACGGTGAGCACTATGCGAAAACTGCCCGGGACTGGCTGGCGAACTATGACGCCAACGGCGCCGAGATCGCCGGCATCCTGCGCGAGGTCTACGGCCGCGACGCCACCCTCTGGGGCCGCCGCTGGCGGCTGTTCTTCCAGGCGACCGAGGGCCTCTTCGGCCACGCCCATGGCGAGGAATGGGCGGTGAGTCACCATCGGCTGAGCGCGGCATAAGACGCAGTGTCGCCCGGCCCAAGGCGCGGTATACAGAGGCCCATGCATTACGCCCTCGCCTTCGTCGTCACCGCCGTCGTCTTCCTGGTGCTGGACATCACCTGGCTCACCCTGATGGGCCAGCGGCTGTATCGGGAGGAGATCGGCCAGCTCCTCGCCAAGGACGTCCGCCTGCTTCCGGCCCTGGCCTTCTACGTTCTCTACATCTCCGGCGCGCTCTACTTCGCGGTGCGCCCGGCCCTGGCCTCGGGCCGGGCGATGGACGCCCTGCTCCCCGCGGCCATCCTGGGACTGGTGGCTTATGGCACCTACGACCTGACCAACCAGGCGACCATGGTGGTCTGGTCGACCAAGATCACCTTCTTCGACCTGCTCTGGGGCGCGGTGATCACCGGCGTCAGCTGCACCGCCGCCGCCTGGGTGACGCTGAAGGTCTTCAAGAACCTTCAGCCCTCGTAGCCGTCGACGATATAGACCCGCGAGGTGGAGGTCGCCTCGCGGATCGGCAGGATCCGCTGATAGGCCTCCGAGGCCCGCCAGGCCCTGGCGGCCTCGCGGTTGGGGAACTCGGTGATCACGATGCGCGTCTGCGGCGGGTCTCCCTTGATAGCCTCGCCGTTGCCGCCGCGCACCACATAGCGCCCGCCGAACGCCGCCAGGATCGCAGGTACTTGGTCCGCATAGGTCTGGAATAGCGCCTCGTCGCTGACGGCAATCTCGTTGACCACATAGGCCTTCGGCATGGGCGGGGCTCCTCCCTCCGCAAATGGGAGAAGACGCTATGCCCGCTTCTTCGCCGACGCGCGATGGGCGGCGCGCTTCGCCAGCACGGCGGCGGTCTTGCCCGCCGGCTTGCGGCGTTCACCGCCGCCCTGGCCCAGGCTGCGCTTCAGGGCCTCCATCAGGTCGATGACCTCGGCCTCCTTGGGCTCGTCCGGCGCCTTTGCCGCATGGCCCTTCTCCTTTTCCTTGATCAGGGCGCGCAGAGCCTCCTCGTAGCGGTCCTTGAACTGGCTGGGATCGAAGGGGCCTTCTTGTTGCCGGATGATCTGGGCTGCGATCTCGATCATCTGCGGAGGCGGCTTCACCGCCTTGATGTGGCCGAAGATCTCGTCTGCAAGGCGCACCTCGTTCTGGTTGCGGATGGTGTAGGCGATGATCCCCTTGTCGTGCGCCTCCAGCGCCATCAGCCGCTCACGCTGGTGCATCACAAGCCGGCCCAGCGCCACCTTGCCGGCCTTTTTCATGGCCTCGCGGATCACCGTGAAGGCCTCCACCGCCATCTCGCCGTCCGGGGCCAGGAAGTAGGGGTCGTTCCAGTAGAGCCGGTCGATGTCCTTCTCGTCGACGAAGCGCTCGATATCGAGGGTGCGCGTGGTCTCCAGCCGCACAGCCTTGATCTCGTCCTCGGTGACCACGACGTAGCGGCCCTTATCGATCTCATAGCCCTTGACGATATCGGCGCGGTCCACCGGCCCGCGCTCCGGATCGGTGGGGATCATCCGGATCCGGTTGTGGCTCTCCCTGTGGAGCATGTTGAAGTGGACCTCGCCGCCCCTCGACGTGGCGGTGTAGAGCGCCACCGGGCAGCTCACGAGCGACAGCCGCAGATAGCCCTGCCAGGTCGGACGGGTAGCCATGGTGACGCCTCCGGAGAAATCCAGGAGTCGGAACGTTCCCTGCGCGAATCGGTTCGCGGCTATTTTCCTGCGGAAGCCCGGGCCATGGCGGCGTCCAGCTCGGGCTTGCGGAAATGCGTCCGCAAGCCGCTGGCATTCCCGAACTCCATCAGCTGGTCAGTGGCCGGGTCGTAGGCCGGCCAGGCTTCCGATCCGCAGGCCGGGACGCCGGTCTTGGCGAAGGCCACCCAGCAGCCGTGCATCAGGCTCGCCATCGCCCGGTCGTCGGCGGCGACCATGCTCGCGGGCGTGCGGCGGCCCCAGTACTCCAGCATGTACTGGACCTCCGCGGCGTGGGCCGCCGTCGTCATCCCCGGCCTGAAGCGCGAGCCGACGTAGGAGAAGTGGTAGAGCCAGGCCGGCTGACCGCCGGACGCCTTGGCCGCCACCCAGCGCGCATAGGCGCCCCAGCCGTCGGTATAGGCCTGCCGCTGGTCGGACGTGGCGCCGGGTCCAAGGAGCGAGTCCTCGCCGGAGTTCCAGCCGATGATCAGCGGCACATCGGCCGCGTTGCCTTCGGCGAAGGCCCTGGTCGGCGGCCTGGGCAGAAGCGCATCCTCTACCATCGGGCCGTAGTCGCCCGGAATGGCGGCCAGCCGGTCGGCCGGCAGGGCGCGCAGGGCGTCCAGGCCGGGCCGTCCGAGCCCCGCCCTCCCCAGGGCCGCCATTTGCGCCACTTCGCTGGCCCTGGGGTCGCGAGGCGGGTTCCAGACGCCGGCCGACTGCACGATGGCCTTGTGGAACAGCCCCTTGGTCGAAGGCGTCGCGAGCAGGGTCAGCACGCTGGAGCCGCCGGCTGACTCCCCTGCGATGGTCACATTGCCCGGGTCGCCCCCGAAGGCGGCGATATTGCGCTTCACCCATTGCAGTGCCGCGATCTGGTCCATCAGGCCGTAGTTGCCGATCGGCTTGGCCGCCTTGGCCAGGTCCGGATGGGCGAAGAAGCCCAGCATCCCCAGGCGGTAGTTGATGGCCACGAACACCACGCCGTCGCGGGCGAAGCTCTGCCCATCGTAGATCCAGCCGGCGCCCGCGGCGTAGCCGCCGCCGTGCAGCCAGACCATGACCGGCGCCCCCTTCGCGTCCTTCGGGGCGAAGACGTTGAGCTGCAGGCAGTCCTCGGAGGTCCGCCCGTTGGCCGCGCCCAGGTTGGGGCTGCCGTCGGGATTCATCGGCTGCGGGCAGGACGGGCCCGGCGCCGCGGCTACGCGCTCGCCGGGCCAGGCCAGTGGCGGCTTCGGCGGCGCCCAGCGCAGCGGTCCCACCGGCGGGGCGGCGTAGGGCACGTCGCGGAAGATCGCCGCCGGGCCGCGTATGAAGCCCAGCACCACGCCGCTCTCCACGCTTGCCCGGGCCAGACCGTCCGGCGGCGCGGGCTGGGCGCGCGCCGTACCGAAGATGGCCATTGCGATCAGTACGCCGGCGAGAGCCGCTCCGCCTAAGGCGAGCGCGACTATCACACCAGTGAGGGCGCCTCGGAGCACGGCTAGCGCGCTCACGAGGCCGGCGATGGCGGCGCGGGACATGCCACACCCTAACCCCTCACGCGGCCGCGAGGGAACTTGACTCTGGCGCGCCGGTTACTAGAACAAAAATGGAACAAATGGAGTCCGCAACCCCCATGGCCGACCTGGCCGCCATCCGCGCCAAGATCGCCGCCCTCGAGACCGGGGCGCGGGCGGATCGCGGATCGCTGCCATTCGGAGACCCGCGCATCGACGCTCATCTGCCCGGCGGCGGCCTGCCACTGGGCCGCTGGCACGAGCTGGCCGGCGAGGGCCTGGAGACCGAGACCGCCGCCGCGCCCTCCGCCTTCGCCGCCCTGATGGCCGCGCCCCTGGCCTGCCGCGGCGAGGCTGTCTGGGTGATGCGCCGCGACGACCTCTGGGCGCCTGGGCTCAGCGGACTGGGCTTCCCGGCGCAGCGGCTGATCCAGGTCTGCGCCCGCGACGAGGCCGAGGCCTTCTCGGTGATGGAGGATGCGCTGGGCGCCGTGGGCGTCGCCGCCGTCCTGGGCGAGGTGGAGGAGATCGACCTCACCGCCGGCCGCCGCCTCCAGCTGGCCTGCGAGAAGCGCGGCGCCACCGCCTTCGTCCTGCGCCGCCGGCCCTACGGCGGCAGACCCAGGCGCGAGCCTGCGGGCTCGGCCGCCGCCACCCGCTGGCGCATCGCCTCCGCGCCCTCGGAGCCCGGCCCAAACGAATTCGGCCTGGGCGCCCCGCGCTGGCGGGCGGTGCTGGAGCGCTGCCGGGGCGGCCGCGGCGGCCAGTGGCTGTTCGAAGCTGAAACCGCCTATTCCATGGAGGCCGGGGATGGCGCGCATCCTCTGCGCCTGGTCGCCCAGCTGGCCGATCGCCAACTGGCGCCGGCGCAACCCCGCCGAGCCGCCTAGCCCCTTCGCCCTGGTCCACAAGGTGCGCGCCGTCCGCCAGCTGGCGGCGGTGGACCAGGCGGCCGGCCGCCTGGGCCTGACCGTGGGCCAGAAGGCCACCGACGCCTTCGCCCTGGTCCCCGAACTGGTCACTGTCGAGGCGGAGCCGGAGGCCGACGCCGCCGCGCTCACCGCCCTGGCCGACTGGTGCGTGCGCTATTCCCCCGCCGTGGCCGCCGACCCGCCCGACGGGCTGTTCCTGGATGTTACCGGCGCCGCCCACCTGTGGGGCGGCGAGGCGCAGATGATGTCCGACTTCCGGAGGCGGCTGGCTGCCCAGGGCCTGCCGTTCCGCTCGGCCATCGCCGACACCCCGGGCGCGGCCTGGGCGCTCGCCCGGTTCGAGGACGCCGCCATCGCCCCGCCGGCCAGCCAGAGGGAGCTGCTGGCGCCCCTGCCCATCGCGGCGCTCAGGCTCGAACCGGCCGCCGCCGCCCAGATCGAGCGCCTGGGCCTGCGCACCGTGGGCCAGCTGATGGACATTCCCCGCGCGCCCCTGGCCCGCCGCTTCGGCGCCCACACACTAACCCGCCTCGACCAGGCCCTGGGCCGCGCGCACGAGGCGCTCGTCTTCCGCCGCCCGCCCACGCCCTGGTTCGCCCGCCTGGCCTTCGCCGAGCCGATCAGCGCGCCGCAGGACATGGCCCGCGTGGCCTTCGACATTTGCGCCAGGCTCTGCGAACGGCTCGTGGCTGAGGGCAAGGGCGCCCGCCGCTTCGAGATCGCCTACCACCGCCTGGACGGGCTCTCGCCGGGCGCGGCGGTGGGCCTGTCGCTGGCCGGCCGCGATCCGATCCGCATCGGCAAACTCTTCGCCCCCAAGCTGGAGGCCATCGACCCTGGCTTCGGCGTCGAGGTGGTGACGCTCTGCGCCCACGAGGTGGAGCCGATCTCCGGCCGCCAGGCGCGGCTGGAAGGCTCACACGGGATCGCCCTGGAGGACGGCCTGGCCCCCCTGGTCGACCGGCTCGTCAACCGGCTGGGCCCGGAGCGCGTCTGGCGCGCCGCCCCGGTGGAGAGCCACGTGCCCGAACTGGCCGCCGCCCGTGTCCGGGCTCTGGGCGCCCAGCCCTCCCAGGCCCCGCCGTGGAACCCCCAGGCCCCGCGCCCTCTGCGCCTGTTCCGCCGCCCCGAACCGGTGGAGCAGGTGCTGGCGCTCACCCCCGACGACCCGCCCCGCCAGTTCGCCTGGCGCGGCCGCCTGCACCGCGTGCGCCGCGCCGAGGGTCCCGAGCGCA
>CANJKG010000029.1 GCA_947474775.1 Caulobacteraceae bacterium
CGAGGGCGAGGTCAAGAACGCCACCGAGTTCGGCCTGTTCATCGGCCTCGACAACGAGATCGACGGCATGGTGCACCTGTCCGACCTGGACTGGGCCGCGCCGGGCGAGGAAGCCATCGCCAAGTACACCAAGGGCGAGATGGTCAAGGCGCGCGTGCTGGACGTGGACGTCGAAAAGGAGCGCGTCTCCCTGGGCATCAAGCAGCTCAGCGGCGACCCGCTGCAGGGCGACACCTTCCGCAAAGGCCAGACCGTCACCGTGACCGTCACCGAGATCACCTCGGGCGGTATCGAGGTGAAGTTCGGCGAGGATGACGCCCCGATGACCGCCTTCATCCGCAAGTCGGACCTGTCGCGCGACCGCGCCGACCAGCGTCCCGAGCGTTTCGCCGTCGGCGACCGCCTGGACGCCCGGGTGACCAACATCGACAAGGCGGCTCGCCGGGTGTCGCTGTCGGTCAAGGCCCTGGAGATGGCCGATGACAAGGAGGCGATCGAGAAGTTCGGCTCCTCCGACTCCGGCGCCTCGCTGGGCGATATCCTGGGCGCCGCGCTCCGCGAGAAGGCCCAGAAGGAATAGGCATTCCGCCAAGGGTTTAGACGGAAGAGACCCTCTTCGGGCGACCGAAGGGGGTCTTTTTCCATCCGCGGATGCGTTGTTTCAGCGCCGTAACCAACAAGCTGGGCTTTAGTCGGCTTCACGACCGTTTTGCGCCTTGAATGCAAAGGCGAAGTCGCCCATGGTCGCGCCGCTCGACCTTCGCAGAGCAGCGAAGGGGGGGTTCAGGGCGGTATCGCTCCAGGCCTGTTCGGCTGAGGCGTGAACCCGTCCTGACACGAAAGCGCAGGGCCACCACGGCCGGGATCGCCCAGATCCGGTCCGCGGGCTCTCAGGACCAGCAGGGCGCATGATCAAGTCCGAACTGATCGCGAAGCTTGCCGAAGAGAATCCCCACCTCACCCAGCGCGACATCGAACGTGTCGTCGGCGTGATCCTGGAGCGCATGATCCAGGCGCTGGAGGACGGCGGCCGCGTGGAGCTGCGCGGCTTCGGGGCCCTGTCGGTGCGTTCCCGTGACGCGCGCGCCGGGCGAAATCCCCGCACCGGCGAGGCGGTTGACGTGCGCGCCAAGCACGTGCCCTTCTTCAAGAGCGGGAAGGAGCTGCGCGAGCGGCTCAACGCCACGGACGAATAGTCCGCCGGGCGCCCGCTTTAGACTGGGACGAGGCCATGAGCATCATCAGTGAGTTCCGCGAGTTCATCGCCCGCGGCAATGTCATCGACCTGGCGGTCGGCGTCATCGTCGGCGCGGCCTTCAACGACATCGTCAAGAGTCTGGTGGACAATGTGGTCATGCCGCCGATCGGCATGGCGCTCTCGGGCATCGACTTCGCCCGCCTGGCGTGGGTGCTGAAGCCGGATGATGCGGCCACCGCGGCCAACGAACTGGTGGCGATCCAGTACGGTCTGTTCATCAACGCCATCATCAAGTTCGTGATCGTGGCCTGGGTGGTCTTCCTGCTGGTGAAGGGGGTCAACATGATCCGCCGCAAGGAAGCCGAGGCGCCGTCCGACCCGCCCGCGCCGCCGCCGCAGGAAGTCCTGCTCCGCGAGATTAGGGACCTGTTAAGCAAGCCAGCGAAATAGTGCGTTTTCAGCCCCTTGCGGGTAGCGGGTTAACTCTGTTTTCCTGCCCGGGGTAGGCGGGTGATTCGCGCTGCCTCGGGGGATTAGAGTGCTCATGTCCGTCAAACTGGCGCCCGGCCTCGCGGCGGTGGCGCTCGCCCTTGCTGCGGCCCCCCAGGCCGGTGCCGCGACCCTGATCGTCAACGGCGGGTTCGAGGACGCCACCGGGTTCGTGGCCGATGGGGTTGGGGGCATGTGGCTGGGCGCTGGCTCCACCGCAATCCCCGGCTGGACGGTGATCGCCAGCGATGTCACCTGGTTCGGGCCCAATCCCTACGGCATCAGCGGCAGCGGCGGCAGCACGCGGTTCCTCGACCTTTCGGGCTATACCGAGGGCGGACCGTTCGGCGGCGTGCGCCAGACGGTGGCCACTGCGATTGGCGCCACCTACCGCCCGACCTTCGACCTCGGCAGCCACTTCATGTACGGCCTGCCGGTGGAGATAAGGACCACCGTCGGCGGGGTCTCGCAGACCTTTTCCTCCGCGGTCATTGCGGCCAACGCCTGGGAGGCCAAGACCTACGACTTCACCGCCACGTCCACGTCCACGGTCATCGACCTCGTGGGCATGAACAGGCTGAACTATATCGGCCTGGACAATGTCGCCCTGGTCCGGACAAGCGCGGAACCGGACCCGAAACTGCCTCCGGGGGGCGGCATTCCCGAGCCGACAGTCTGGGCGATGCTGCTCATGGGCTTCTGGGCCGTAGGCGCGGCGGTCCGCACCCAGCGCCGATTGCCGACGCGGCGCTATTGAGGCTTTCGCCCTTGCGGAGGGCGGCTCCAGCGCCCTAATCGGCGGACATGGGCGTCGGTGCGAAGATTTGCGGACTATCCACGGCCGAGGCCGTGCGGGCGGCGCTGAATGGCGGCGCGGCCTTCCTGGGCTTCATGTTCTTCGAGAAGAGCCCGCGCTACGTCGCGCCCGAGGCGGCGCACCGGCTGGCCGGGCCGGCGCGGGGCAAGGCCCAGGTGACGGCGGTCCTGGTCGATCCCGACGACGCCGAGGTTGACCGCATCGTCGCCGGCCTGAAGCCCGACCTGATCCAGTTGCATGGCAAGGAAACCCCGGCCCGGACGCGGGCGGTGGCCGAGCGGACGGGGCTGGGCGTGATCAAGGCCCTGCCGGTGTCAGACGCCGCCGACCTGCGGGCGGCGGCGGACTACGACGGGATCGTCGCGCATCTGATGTTCGACGCCCGGCCGCCAAAGGACGCCGTCCTGCCCGGCGGTAACGGGGCGAGCTTCGACTGGAGCCTGCTGGCGGGACGCCGTTTCCAGCGGCCCTGGTTCTTGGCCGGCGGCCTGGATCCGTGGAATCTCAGGCAAGCTGTGCAGCAATCTGGCGCACCCCTGGTCGACGTTTCCTCTGGCGTGGAGCGTGGACCCGGCCTAAAGGACCCGGCCTTGATCACGGCGTTCCTGGACGCCGCCCGCAAAGCCTGACGGCAGCCTTGACCCCCCGCAACCCAGCCCCGACGCCGAACGATTACGCCGCCTATCCGGACGCCAGCGGCCGGTTCGGGGACTATGGCGGTCGTTATGTGCCAGAGACCCTGATGCCGCTGGTCCACGAACTGGACGCGGCCTATGCGGCGGCAAAAGCCGACGAAGGATTCCGGGCCGAACTCGCCGGCTACCTGAAACACTATGTGGGACGCCCCAGCCCGCTCTATTTCGCGGCCCGGCTGACCGCGCATTTCGGCGGCGCCAAGATTTATCTGAAGCGCGAGGAGCTGAACCACACCGGCTCGCACAAGATCAACAACTGCATGGGCCAGATCCTGCTGGCCATGCGGATGGGCAAGACGCGGATCATCGCGGAGACCGGCGCCGGCCAGCACGGGGTGGCCACGGCCACCGTATGCGCGCGCTTCGGCCTGCCCTGCGTGGTCTACATGGGCGCGGTGGATGTGGAGCGGCAGAAGCCCAACGTGTTCCGCATGAATCTCTTGGGCGCCGAGGTGCGGCCGGTGACGGCGGGCTCTGCGACCCTGAAGGACGCCATGAACGAGGCCCTGCGCGACTGGGTCACCAACGTCCACGACACCTATTACCTGATCGGCACCGCGGCCGGCATGCACCCATATCCGGCCATGGTCAGGGACTTCCAGTCGGTGATCGGCGTCGAGGCCCGCGAACAGATCATGGAAATGGAGGGCCGGCTGCCGGACGCCGTGGTGGCCTGCGTCGGCGGTGGCTCCAACGCCATCGGCCTGTTCCATCCGTTCCTGAACGACGAGGGCGTGCGGCTCTATGGCGTGGAAGCCGCTGGCGAGGGCATGGACACCGAGCGCCACGCGGCGGCGATCAACGGCGGCCGGCCGGGCGTCCTGCACGGCAACATGACCTATCTGCTGCAGGACCAGGAAGGCCAGATCACCGAGGCCCATTCGATCTCCGCCGGGCTCGACTATCCCGGTATCGGGCCGGAGCACGCCTGGCTGCACGACGTGGGCCGGGCCACCTACCTCACCGCCACCGACCTGGAGTCCCTGGAAGCCTTCAAACTGTGCGCCGAGCTGGAGGGCATCCTGCCGGCCATCGAATCCGCCCATGCGCTAGCTCGCCTGGGCGATGTGGCGAAGGAGGTCGGCAAGGACGGGATCGTGGTGCTGAACCTCTCCGGCCGCGGCGACAAGGACGTGGCCACCGTGGCCGCGCACCTGGGGATGCAGATTTGACCACGGCCCGCATCGACGCCCGCTTCGCGGCCCTGCGGGCCGAAGGCCGCGCGGCCTTCATTCCCTATGTGATGGCCGGCGATCCGGACTACGCCACCAGCCTGACGATCCTGAAGGGCCTGCCGGGCGCCGGCGCCGACCTGATCGAGCTGGGCTTCCCGTTCTCCGACCCCATGGCGGAGGGCCCACCCATCCAGCGCGCGGCGCTGCGGGCGCTCAGCAAGGGCATGACGCTGACCAAGACCCTGCAGATGGTGGCCGAGTTTCGCGAGACCGACCAGGACACCCCCATCGTCCTGATGGGCTATGCCAACCCCCTGGTCACCCGGGGCTTTGCGACCTTCGCGCGGGATGCCGCGGCGGCCGGCGCCGACGGGCTGATCGTGGTGGACATCCCGCCGGAGGAGGCCGATCCCCTGGCCGACGCCCTGGAGGCGCAGGGGCTATCGCTGCTGCTGCTGTCGACGCCCACCAGCGACGACGCGCGGCTGAAGGTGATCCAGCGCCGCACCTCGGGGTTCGCCTATTATGTCTCCGTGGCCGGGGTCACCGGGGTGAAGGAAGCCAATGCGCAGGCCGTGGCGCCGGCGGTGGAGCGGGTGCGCAAGGCCTCGGGCCTGCCGGTGGCGGTGGGTTTCGGGATCCGGACCCCGGAGCGGGCGGCCGAGATCGCTCGGGTCGCGGACGGCGCGGTGGTGGGCTCGGCGCTTGTGGACGAAGTGGCCGAAGCAGTGGACATGAACGAAGACGTGACTTTGAGGGTTCTTTCCAAAGTCGAATCCTTGGCTAAGGCTGTGCGCTCGGCGCGACTCGCCTCGGCCGGGACCGGGAATGCGGCGAGGGCCTAGACCCATGGCGATGGCAGAACAGCGAAACGACAAGCCCGGGCGACCCGCCCACCGCACCGGCTGGCTCTCCCGCATCGCCCCTGGCGTGCGCAACGCCTTCTCCAAGCGCGAGACGCCGGAGAACCTCTGGGTCAAGTGCCCCGACACCGGCGAGATGATCTACCGGCCCGACCTGGAGGCGGCCCTGTGGGTGACGCCTTCGGGCAGCCACATGCGGATCGGCACCCAGGCCCGGCTGCGCTTCACATTCGACGACGGCAAGTACGAGCGCATCGCCTCGCCCTCCGTGGTCGAGGATCCGCTGAAATTCCCCGACGAGCGGCCCTATGGCGAGCGGCTGAAGGCGGCCCGAAAGGCTACCGGCGAGCAGGATTCCATGGCCATCGGCTTCGGCGCCATCAAGGGGCGCAAGGCCGTGGTGGTCGTGCAGGACTTCGCCTTCATGGGCGGCTCCTTGGGCATGGCCGCGGGCGAGGCCTTCATCAAGGCGGCGCAGGAGGCGGTGGCCCGCCAGGTCCCGCTGGTGATCTTCACGGCCTCCGGCGGGGCGCGGATGCAGGAGGGCACGCTGTCCCTGATGCAGATGGCGCGCACCACGCTGGCCCTGAACGAAGTGAAGTCCGCCGGCCTGCCCTATCTGGTGGTGCTGACCGATCCCACCACCGGCGGGGTGATGGCCTCCTACGCCATGCTGGGCGACGTCCACCTGGCCGAGCCCAACGCCACCATCGGCTTCTCCGGCCGCAGGGTGATCGAGCAGACCATCCGCGAGACCCTGCCGCCGGGCTTCCAGAAGTCGGAGTTCCTGGTGGAGCGCGGCATGATCGACAAGGTTGTAGAGCGGTCCGACCTGCCCGACGTCCTGGCCTCGATCCTCGGCACTCTGATGATGGGTCGCGAGCGCGCCCGCGCCGCCTAGCTAATGTACGATCCCATCCGCGCCTCCGACGCGGTGATCCAGCGGCTTCGCGCCAACCATCCCTCGCTGATCGACCTGACCACCGGGCGCGTTGAGCGCCTGCTCGCCGCCTTGGGCCATCCGGAGCGGCGGTTGCCGCCGGTGATTCATGTGGCCGGCACCAACGGCAAGGGCTCCACCGTCGCCTATGTCCGCGCCATCGCCGAGGCGGACGGACGCAAGGTCCATGCGCTCACCTCGCCGCACCTGGTCCGTTTCGCCGAACGCATCCGTATCGCCGGCGAGCTTATCTCCGACGCGCGGCTGGCCGAACTCACCGAGCGGCTGGAGGCGGCCAACGCCGGCCAGGACATCAGCTTCTTCGAGATCGCCACCGTGCTGGCCATCGAGGCGTTCGCGCAGACCCCGGCCGACCTCTGCGTCATCGAGGTGGGTCTCGGTGGCCGCTACGACGCCACCAATGTCTTCGAGGCGCCGGCGGTGAGCGTGATCACCCCCGTGGACTACGACCACCTGGAGATGCTGGGCCCGGAGCTGGCGCGGATCGCCTGGGAGAAGGCCGGGATCATCAAGGCCGGGCGGCCGGTCGTGTCGGCCCGCCAGCAGAACGACGCCCTGGAATCCATCGAGCGGGAGGCCGAGCGGCTGGGCGCGCCCATGCTGCTGATGGGCCGCGACTTCGACGCCTGGGAGGAGCGCGGTCGCCTGCTGGTGCAGATGGAGGAACGGCTGCTGGACCTGCCGGCGCCCGCCCTGTTCGGCGGCCACCAGTTCGACAACGCCGGCCTGGCGGTGGCCGCGATGCTCACTCTCGATCCGACCTTGTCCGACGAGGCCATGGTGGCCGGCGTGGCGTCCGCTGTCTGGCCGGCGCGGTTCCAGCGGCTCACCAAGGGGCCGCTGGCGGCGCTGGTCCGCGCCCGGGGCGGTGACCTCTGGCTCGATGGCGGCCACAATCCGCACGCCGGCCGCGCCCTGGCCGAGGCCGCCTCGCGGCTCATCGACCGCGACGGCCGGCCCCTGGTGCTGGTGGCGGGCATGTTCGCGCGCAAGGACTCGGTGGGCTTCTTCCAGCCCTTCGCAGAGATGCATCCCAAGGTGATCGCCACCACCTTCGACTCGCCCAACGCCGCGCCGGCGCAGGACATAGCCGAGGCGGCGGAGCGGGCGGGGCTGCGTGCGGCGACCGCGCCGGACGTAGAGGCCGCGGTGCGGCTGGCGCTGGAGGGAGCCGGGCCAGCGCCTCACGTGCTTGTGTGCGGGGGGCTCCACTTCGCCGGCGAGGTGCTGGCCATGAGCCCGCAGACCTGGCCGAACTAACCACCGTCACCCCACGGTCGCGCCAAGCGCGAGCCGGGGATGCAATCAGGCTTTGGAATCAGTGTGGGCGCCCCGACCCCGCCGTTGGCCGGTCGGAGGATGGTGAAGGTCGGATCAGGCCGCGACGCCGGCTTCGTTGAGCCAGTCGAGGATCTTCTGCTTGGGCATGGCGCCGACCTTCATGGCGGCCATCTGGCCGCCCTTGAACAGCATCATGGTGGGGATGCCGCGCACGCCGTAGCGGGACGGCGTAGTGGGGCTGTCCTCGATGTTCAGCTTGGCGATGACGCACTTGCCGTCGAGCTCGTCGGAGATCTGCTCGAGCGCGGGCGCGATCTGCTTGCACGGTCCGCACCACTCGGCCCAGAAATCCACCAGCACCGGGCCCTCGGCCTTCAGCACATCGTTCTCGAAGGTATCGTCGGTCACCTTGACGGTGCTCATGGGAAGCTCCTCATCGCGCGGGAGGTCAACGCCCCGCCGCGCTTCTCGATCCGCCGATGTAGGCGGGCGGACCTCCATGATCAAGCCGAACGGCCCAGCTCGGCAAGGGTCTGGGCTATCAGGTTTTCTGGGATCGCCATCAGCTTGGGGCCATCGGTCCAGACCAGGGCGGCCCCGATGGACCGTCCGGGGAAAATATCGGCCAGCAGGGCGGCGTAGAGCGCCATCTGCCGCAGGTAGGCCGGATCGGCGTCCTCGATGGCGCCCGGCGAGGGGCGGTTGGTCTTGAAATCGCAGACCAGGACGCGGTCGGGCAGCACCACCAGCCGGTCGATACGGCCGGATATCTTCAGCCCCGGAGGCAGGCCGGCGGCCCCGCCCGCGACGCTGACCTCGGCGCGGCTGCCTGGTCCGAACACCTCGGCGAAGCGGGGGTCCTGCAGGACCGACAGGGCGGCGGCGGCCATCTCGGCCCGCTGGGCGCCGGTGAGGTCGCGCTCCCGGAGCAAAAGGGCTCCGGCCCCGGCAGCGCGCTCGGCCGGGGGAAGATCGGGCAACAGCTGCAGCAGCCGGTGGATCAGGTCGCCGCGCCGGAAGCGCCCCAGCCCGCCGGTCTCGGCGAGGGGAGACGGAGCGGCGACCACCGAGCCCTCGCCCAGGTCGGAGGGCGAGGCGTAGCGGGCGAAGGCCTCGGGCGGCGCCATGGCGGTGGCCCAGGCGGGCAGGCGGGCCGGCGTGGGGAACGCCGCCGCCGCGCCCGGCCCCAGTATCGTGGGATCGGCCCCGAACCGGCGGACCTCCATCCCGCTGCTGCTCACCGTCCTCACGCCGTCGGCGACGCCGGCGTGGTCGAGGGCGGTTCGGATCGCGCCCCACCAACCCCTCAGCTTGGCTTCGTCCGTGCGTTCGGCGCGCCGGCCGCAGAGGATCAGCCTGTCCCGGGCGCGGGTGAGGGCCACATAGAGCAGCCGATAGGTCTCGTCTTCGTCGCGCCGGGCGCGGGCCTCGCGGGCGGCGGCGGTGACCTCGCAGTCCTTGCCGGCGGCCGTGCACCACAGGAACCCGCCGTCGTCGGGCCGGTCCAGCCGCATCAGGGCCGAACCCCGCTGGGTCTGGGTCACAGTCGTCTCCGGCAGGAACACGATCGGGGCCTCAAGGCCCTTGGCGCCGTGGGCGGTCATCACCCGCACCTCTGACCGCTCGGCCTCCATCTCGCGCTTCACGGTGATGTCCAGCTCGGCGAAGTCGGCCGCCAGCCGTTCCAGGTCGTGAACGCCCCTCGCCTCGGCCGCCAGCACCTGGTTCAGATACTCGTCGAGGGCGTCTTCCGCCTCCGCTCCCAGCCGGCGCAGCAGGCGCTGGCGCATGGAGCGCCCGTCCGGCGCGGCCATTCCCAGGATGCGGGCGTAGAACTCGAAGGGCCGCTGGGTCGCGGCCAGCAGGAGGGCCTCGGCCAGGAGGCCGGCTGCCGCATCCCACTCCGGCCGCTCGTGGGCGCGCCGCTCAAGGCGGGCCCAAAGACCTTCCTGGCCGCGGCCGTGCGCCAGGGCGTAGAGACTGTCGTCGTCCAGGCCGCAGAAGGCGCTCTTCAGCAGCGCCGCCAGGGTCAGCTCGTCGGTGGGGAAGCGCACGAAGCGGGCCAGGGCCAGCAGGTCGTCGAAGACGATGTGATCCGACAAGGCCAGGCGATCGGCGCCCGCCACTGGGATGTCGGCCTGTTTCAGCGCTCGCAGGATCTCCTCGAACAACGCCTTGCGCCGCCGGACCAGGATCAGCACGTCCCCGGCGTGGGCCGGCCGCCAGGCCTTCCGGTCCTTGTCGAAAACGGCCTCTCCACGGTCGATCAGCGCCTTGATCTCGGCGGCGATCCGGCGGGCGAGGCGGCGGTTGGCGCTGTCCTCCGGCTCGGCGTCCAGGGGCGCGTCCCATGCTGCCCGCTCCGGCGCCTTGCGGTCCACCTCCAGCGGCCAGATGTCCACGCATCCGGCGTGCTCCAGGCGCACGGCCTCGTGGCTGACGGCCCCGCCGCCAGGCTGGATGGCCGCGGCCAGCTCCGGCGGGGCGAACACCGCATCCACGAAGCGGAGCACCTGGGGCGTCGAACGCCAGGAGGTGAGCAGGTCCACTCGCTCGAAGCGGAAGCCCGCCCCGGTGGCCCGGTCGCGATGGAATTCGAACTTGCGTCTCAGCAGCTCGGGCCGCGCGCCCTGGAAGGAGTAGATCGACTGCTTCTCGTCGCCGACCACGAACATGCCCCGCTGGCGCGCCTCGCCGCCCACGCCTGCGCCGGAGAAGAACTCCTCGGTGAGCGCGTCGACGATGATCCACTGGTCCGGCGCGGTGTCCTGCGCCTCGTCCACCAGGATGTGATCGATGCCGCCGTCCAGCTTGAACAGCACCCATGCCGCCGCAGGCCTGTCGCGCAGCAGGTGGCAGGTCTTCTCGATCAAGTCGGCGAAATCCAGCGCGCCCGCCGCGTCCTTCTCCTGGGCGTAGGCGGCCAGATAGGCGTGGGCGAGCGCCAGGACGTCTTCGGTGTCCGCGGCGATACGGGCGGCCCGGACCCTCTGATGGGCCTCCTCCAGCCGCGCCTGTTCGGCGAGCAGCAGGTGCTGAAGGGTGGGATCGGCCTTCAGCTTGGCGCTGTTCACCACCCACTTCGCCGGCTCGCTGTCCTTGGTGAAGAAGATTCCGAGGGCGTCCTCCAGCGACGGGGCCTGATCGGCCGCCAGGGCCGCCAGCTTCTGTGCCCGCTCCTGGTCCTGCTTGCCGCCCCCGAGGAAGGACTCGGCCGCCCTGCGGTAGAGCCGCCGGTCCATGCCCGCCATGGCCGCGTCGCCCAGGGCGGCCGGATCGGCGCCGCGCGGCACGTCCACCGCCCGCCAGACCCAGCCGATGGCGCCGTCCAGGCCGCCCTCGCGCGTGAAGAACTCCGCCAACGCCCCCCGCCGGGCCTCGAAGTCCGAGAACATTCCCTGGAATGCCTGGAAATCCAACGCCACCGACAACCGCCCGTAGGCCTCGGCGATCCGGTCCGCGGCGGCGAGGGCATGGTGGGCCACCATCCGCCGTGCGGCGGCGGCGACGCTTGCCGCGGCGCTGTCGTCCATAACCCGGAAGCCCGGCGAGATCGCCGCCTCCAGAGGAAACCGACGCAGCAGTTTCTCGCAGAAGGCGTGGATGGTCTGGATCTTCAGGCCGCCGGGGGTCTCCAGGGCGCGGGCGAAGAGCCCACGGGCCTCCGACAGCTGGACCTCGTCGTAGCCGGCGGGGTCCGCGTCCTGCAGCAGGGCGAGGGTGGCGCGCAGGGTGGCGTCGGGGTCCACCGACCAGTTCCCCAGCACCTGGAACAGGCGACGCTGCATCTCCGAGGCGGCGGCCTTGGTGTAGGTGACGCACAGGATGGTCTCCGGCTTCGCGCCGGCCAGCAGGAGGCGCGCCACCCGGTCGATCAGGGTCTTGGTCTTGCCGGAACCGGCGTTGGCCGTGACGAAGGCCGACAGCGTCGGATCCGCCGCGGTGCGTTGGGGGTCGGGCTTGGCGGTGTCTGCGGTCAGGGTGGTGAGACTCACTCCTCGCCCTCCTCGCCGCTGGTGGACCATTCGAACACCCGGGCCAGGTGGTCGTAGTCCGAGCCGTAGAGCTTCACGAACTGCGGCGCGGTGCGCGAGGCGTAGCCGCGGGCGGGATCGGAGAAGGCGGTGATCAGCTCGCTGAGGCCAGCAAGGGCCGCATCGGCCGCTTCGGCGCTGTTCAGCACCTTTTCGCCGTCACCGTCGGGACTGGCGCGGACCTCCTCCTTTCCGGCGGGGATGCGGCCGGTGATCTGCAGATAGGTGAGCTCGCCTGGCGCCAGCGGGCCGATGTCGCCGAAGCCGCCACGGGCCAGGATGGCGGCGGTGAGCGTCAGCTGTGGGGAGAACCCCGTCTGGACCATCTTCTTCGAGGGCGCGGCGCCGGTCTTGTAGTCGAGCACATGACCAACGCCCTCCGGCGTCGCCTCTATGCGATCGGCCTTGGCGGCGATCCAGAAAGGGCGGCCGGCGATCTCCAGGTCCAGCCGGCCGGTCTGCTCCACGTGCAGGGCGCGGCCGTCGGCGCGTCGGCGCTGCTCCATCTCCACCACCCAGGCGGCGGCCTCGGCGGCAAGGGCCGTTTCCCGCGCCAGGCTCTCCCGTGGCATCCCATGCTTTTCCAGCGCGCTGAGATAGAGCCCCTTGAACACCTCAGCGGCGTCAGGCGGAAGCTCGCGGGGATGATCCAGGACGAAATGCTCGAAGGCCTCGTGGATGGCCGTGCCGCGCACACGTACGTCCACCTCCTCGTCCGGGCGTTGCAGGGCGTAGAGCTTCAGGATGTCCCGCGCCCAGACCGCGTAGGGATCGCGGGTGAGGGTCTCCACGCGGGTGACGAAGAGGCCGTGGGGGCGGTCGCCGATCGGCGGGGATGGCGCGGGACGTCCGATACGCTCTGGGACGCCGGGCGCATCCAGCTGGCGCGCCCATTCCAGGACTTCGGGGCGGCCAGGCAACGCCAGGCCCGCGCCGCGCGCCAGGGTCTCCAGCCGCCAGAGCCAGCGTGACTTGATGGAGGGCGAGCCGTCCCGCCGTTCTGTGTGCATCAGGATCACCTCAGGCGCGCAGGCGGCCTGGGCGAAGTCATGGGCGGCCAGGCCCACGCGCCGTTCCGGCGGCGGGAGATCCAGGGCCTTGCGCATGGGCCGCGACAGGAACGGGTCCAGCGGCGCGCCGCCGGGCCAGACGCCTTCCTCCAGGCCGGCCACCACCAGCCGGTCGGCTCGCACCATCCGGGCCTCGATGGCGCCCAGGATGCGCAGGCGCGGATGGGTGGCGCCCCCGGCGCGGACGGTCTCGCCCTCCATCAGCCGCGACAGAAGGTCGGCGAAGCCGCGGGGGGTCACCGGCGGCAGACCGCCGGCGTCGGCAACCAGTCCGCCAAGCAGGCGCGCCATGGCTTCTCCACCATGCCCCGCCCATAACCGGTCGGTGGGGGCCAGGGCCTCCATCGCGCTCGCCAGCCGGCGCGCCGCCACGGCCGCGGGCTCGACGTCGTCCCGCCAGCCCAACGCGTCCACCACCCCTTGCAGGAATGTGGCGAGGACCTGCGCCTTTCCGGCGGCCTTCTTCGCCAGCCGGCCCTGAAGCTCCTCCCAGTCGCGGGCCCGGGGGCCGCGCAAGCCGATCCGTTCCAGGGCCTCGACGGCTTCGGGATCGAGCTCGACGTAGAGGTGCTTCACCAGGCCCAGCAGGATCACCGGATCGAGGGGGTCGATGGCGGCCCGGGCTAGCATGGCGGCCAGCAGCCCGCAGGGACTGCCCGAAAGCGTCTCCCCCACCGAGGAGTCGGCGACCACCCCCCAGCGCGTCAGCTTGGCGGCGACCCGCCGCGCCAGCACCTGGTCGGGAGTGACCAGGGCCGCCGTCCGTCCTGGGGTCTCCAGGGTCTCGCGCAGCAGCAGGGCCGCGGCGGTGGCTGCTTCCTCCTCGCCGCGCGTGGTCAGCAGGCTCAGGCCCTCGAGGCCTTGGGCGATGGTGGCCCTGCCCAGGCGTTCGATCACCCCCAGCCAGTCAGCGGTCTCGGCGGCCGGGCGGAGCGCCTCGTTGATCAAGCGTTGTCGGGCGCGCCCGCTGGCGGGGGTCGCGTCGGAGACGGGCCAGGCGCCAACCGCCTCCTTGGTGACGTGGGCGGTGTCAAGCAGGCGCTTGAGGGCGCCTTGGGGATGCTGCACGTCCACCCTGGCCCACGCCTTCTCCGCCAGGTTCTGGTCCAGGCCCGGCAGCACGACGCAGCCACGGGGCGCTCTGGAGATGGCGACGAGGAGATCGCGGGTCGCCGCCGCCGTCCCGGTGGAGCCGGCGGCGACCAGGACGCCGGGGGGCGGATCGCGGGTCCAGCGGTCGGCGAGTCTGCGAAGCAGCCGCACCCGTCGCTCCGAAACGTCCACGACACCCAGCTCCGCAAGCCGCTTCGGCCACAGCTCCAGCGCGGACTCCAGGAAGGCGCACGACACCTGCCAGTGTTCCGCCAGTTCGGCGTCCACCAGGGCGGCCAGGCGTCCCTGAGCCTGCACCTCCTCGATCTGCAGGCCGTCCAGGAAGCTTCCCAGGGCGTCAGCCATCTCCAGGGCGGCGGAGGCGGTGATCGTGCGGCCGGGCAGCAGGGCGGCGTTCTCGGCCACCAGCCGGGTGAGCTCGAAGCGGCGGCGCAGGGGGTCGATGGCGGCGGGCAGGTCGAGGGCCAGGTCGCCGGGCTCGAAGGGCGGCTCGCCGGCCTCCAGGTCGCCCAGCGGCCTGATCTGCGGCGGCAGGACGGCGCGTCCGCCGCCGGCGCGCACGAACGCGTCGGCGAGTGCGCGGGCGCCCCGGCGGGTGGGGACCAGGACCGTGGCCTGGGACAGCGCCTCGGGGCCTTGCGGCCCGAGCGCCGCCATCAGGCCCAAGGCGAGGTCGTCGGTGAAGGGCCGATGCGCCGGAATGCTGAACCAGCGCGGGCCGGGCGGCGGGAAGGCCGCGCCGGTCATCCGAGCTTCCCCTCGGCGGCTTCCAGGGCGGCGGGGTCGCCCACATGCATCCAGAAGCCGTCCATCACCGCGCCCCGGACCATTCCCTGGGCCTGCAGACGGCGCCAGATGGGCACGATGGAGAACGCCGCGCCGTCCTGGCCGTCGAGGATCTGGGGCTTGATGATCTGGAAGCCGACGTTGGCGTAGGGCGTGGGCGGGTCGGGCAGGTCCGAGTGGGTCAGGCGGCCGACCGAGTCCATGAAGAAGCCCTGGGGGCCCTCGAAGCCGATGCCGTGGCCGCGGCGGACCAGCAGCAGGGCGACGTCCATCCGTTCGGGATTCCAGACGGCCTTGAGGGATTCCAGGGCCGGACGCTCGCCCTCGATCCACAGGGAGTCGATGTTGGCCACCAGGATCGGGGCCTCGCCCAGCAGGTGGCGCGCGTGCTGGATGCCGCCGCCGGAATCCAGCAGGGCGGCGCGCTCGTCGGAGATGACGATCTCCAGGTCGCGGCGCTCGGCCAGATGGGCCTCCATCTGGTCGGCGAAGTGGTGGACGTTGACCACCGCGCGGGTGACGCCGCCGGCGACCAGGCGGTCCAGCACATGGTCGATCAGGGCGCGCCCGGCGACCTCCACCAGGGCCTTTGGGCGGTGGTCGGTGAGCGGGCGCATGCGGGTGCCGAGGCCGGCGGCCAGCACCATGACGGTGGTGGGCCCGGGGATCATCGGCGCGCCTCGGCGGGGACGTGGCGGTCCATCCAGGCCTTCAGCGGGGCCATCTCCGGGTCGGCCAGGCAACGGTCGAGGTAGCCCCAGAGCCTGGGCAGGAAGGCGGCGTAGCGGGGCTTGCCGTCGCGGGTCACTAGGCGGGCGAAGACGCCGAGGATGCGGACGATGTTGAGCGCGCCGAGCGCATGGAAGTCAGCCAGGAAGCGGGTGTCGTCCACCTGCGGTCGCAGTTCGAAATAGCGGGCCAGGGCGGTGGTCTCGCGCTCCTGTGAGACCGCGCGGCGGGCGTCGTGCAGCAGCATTGAGAGGTCCCAGGCGGGATGGGCGCGCACCGCGTCCTGGAAGTCCAGCAGGCCCACGCGAGCTGGGCCCCGCCGCTCCGGCAGCCAGATCAGGTTCTCGGCGTGGTAGTCGCGGTGGCAGAAGACACTGGCGCCGGCCGCGCCCCGCGCGCGGATGGGCGCCCAGATCGCCTCCCAATCGGCCAGGGCCTCGGGGCCAAAGGCGAGTTCGGGCTTCAGCTTCGGCAGCCAATGGGGGAACAGGGCCTCGCCGGTGGCCAGCGCGGTCTCGTCGTAGTCCAGCAGGGGCCAGCGGGCGCCATCAGCCTCCAGCACCTCGGGCGCCTGGGCCTCGTGCAGGCGAGCGAGGGTCTCGATCGCGGCGTCGTAGAGCTCGGTCTCGTCCTGGCCCTGCTCGATCAGGCGCGCGAACAGGCCATCGCCCAGGTCCTCCAGCACCGCCAGGCCGGCGGCGACGTCATGGGCGTGTATGCGGGGCGCCGACAGGCCCTGGGCCCGCAGCCAGCCGGCCACCGCCACGAAGGCGTCCACCCGCCCGGCGGCGAGGCGGGCGAGCGCATTGTAGCCGGCGGCCCGGCGCTCATCCGGCGTGGCGGCGGGATGACAGGGCGCGCTCTCCGCCGAGGGCGGCTGGTCCATGAAGATCAGGCTGGTCCCGTCGGCCAGGGCCAGCCGCTCATAGGCGCGCGTCGAGGCGTCGCCGCCCAGGGCCCGGCGTTGCGCTGCCCCCAGGCCATTGGCCGCCAGGAATGCGACCTTCAGCGCCTCACGATCCGAACTCAAGTCCGCGTCCCTCCCACCCGCCGCGCGGGATCAGCCGCACATAGCGGCCTTCGCCATCCTCGGTGAGCGCGATCTCTATATCGAGTCGGTCGAGCGGCAGGTGGCCCTGCAGACGTTCCGGCCATTCGATCACCGCGGCGCCCTCCTCCAGCGCCTCGTCGAGGCCGAGCTCGCGGGCTTCCTCGGGCGAGGCCAGGCGATAGAGATCGAAGTGGGCCACCGTCAGGCGCGGCCCCTCGTAGGCCTGGACCAGGGTGAAGGTCGGGCTGGGGACGTCCTCGTCAGGGGTGGTGAGCGCGCGGATCAGGGCCCGCGCCAGGGTCGACTTGCCGGCCCCCAGAGGCCCGGACAGGCAGACCGCGTCGCCGGGCTTGAGCTCATGGGCGATGGCCGCGCCCAGGCGGACGGTGGCGGCCTCGTCCTCCAGGCGGAACAGGTCCTCGGCGGGGATCATGCGAACGCTCCGTCGGGATCGGAGGGTAGAACTCGCTCTACATAGGCCTTGAGCGCCTCGACGGCTTCGGCGGGCGCGCCCTGGAAGGCGTCGGTCCGGATCGGCGGGCCCACCAGGAGCGAGAAGCTGCGGCCGCGCTTGTTGAGCATCTCGTGGAACAAGGTGATGTCCCGCAGCTCGGGCGAGAACCGGTGGAAAAGGTGGAACAGGCGCGAGTTGGGCCCCGCCACATGGATCGGGACCACGGGCGCGCCATACTTGCGGCAGAGCGACACCGGCGTGGCGGCCCAAGGCGGGTCGGCCAGGGTCCCGTCGGGCTGGCGGCGCGCCAGGCGCCCGGCGGGGAAGACCACCAGGCAGCGGCCGGCCTCCATGGCCGCCCGCGTCATCTCCAGGGTCAGGCGGGTGCGGTCGCGGGTGCGCTTGGACTCCACCCACTCCACCGGGATCAGGATCTCGCCCAGGCGCGGCGAGACGCGCAGCGCGTCGGCGTTGGCGTAGAACACCAGGTCCGGCCGCACCGCCTTCAGCGCGTCGTAGACTGCGATCCCGTCGGCGATGCCGGTGGGGTGGTTGCAGACCACGATGCAGGCGCCGTCGCGGGGGATCCGCTCCAGGCCGCGCGCTTCGACCGTCACCGCCAGGAGCCCGGAGACATAGTCCACCGCAGCACGGCCGGGCAGGGGCGCGACGGCGTCGGCCATGCGCCGCGCGTCGCCATAGTGCAGGGTGGCGTAGAGCAGCGGCCGCAGCAGGGGCCACGCCGCGCTGGCGGCCAGCCTCGGCGCCCGCTCGGCGATCAGCACATCGACGATGTGGGGCGCCGCCGCCGCCGGCGCGGCGACCTGGGCGTCAGCGAGGGTCATCTGGCGAACATGCCCCGAACGACGGTGCCTCGTCACCCCTGCGCGCCGGTCTTCGCTTCGCGCGGCGGGAGTGACACAATAGGCGCAGGAAGGACGGCCACCATGCGATTCAAGACCTGGGCGATCCTCATCCTCGTGCTGGCGATCGCCGGCGCCGGCGGCTGGGCCTATTGGAACCACGAGCTGCGCTGGCGGCCCAAGACGATCACCAAACACCAGGCGGAGATCGTGAAGCTGCTGGAGACCTCGGGCTGGGTCTCGCCGAAGCTGCCGGGGCGCAAGCTCTACATGGTCAGCTACCACACCTGCACGGACTGCATCCGCTTCAAGCTGGAGGAGTTCCCGCGCCTGCACGCCCGGGGCGTGGACACCCGGGTGATCGTCATCGCCCTGGCGGACAAGAACGGCATGGCGCAGTCGACGCCGGCGGAGCGGGCCACGGTGGCGCAGCTGTGGATCGGGCGCGACTGGGAGCTGCTGAAGCGCTGGGACGCGGCGCCGGTCACCTCCTGGGCCGCGCCGGGCATAGCTCCGGCCGACGGTGACATGGCGCGCACCGCCGTGGTCGAGGCGGGACGCACCCTGGCGGATAAGCTGCGGCCGCTGCTCAGGGACAACGGGATCCGCCTCGCCTACCCGACCCTGATCTGGTGGGACGCCGAGGGGAAGCTGCGCGGCTGCGCCTGCGAACGCCGCGAGACCTACCGCTTCCTGCGCAAGGAACTGGGGGTCTAGACACGGCCGTTGTGATCGCCGCCCCGGCGCGCTAGCCAAGCCTTCGATGGCCTCTCCCCTGCAAGCCGCCTACGACGCCCGCCTGGCCGCCGGCGAGATCCGTCCGGACCCGGCCCAGGCGGCGGGTCTGGCCGCGTTGCTGCGCCTGGAGGCCGACCTGGCGGGCGCGCAGCCCCGGGGCCTGTTCCGCAAGTCGCCGGTCGGCCAGCGGGGTGTCTACCTCTGGGGCCCGGTGGGGCGCGGCAAGTCCATGCTGATGGACCTTTTCGCCTCGGTGGCCCCGGTGGAGAAGACCCGGCGGACCCACTTCCACGTGTTCATGGGCGAGGTCCACCGGCTGATCGACGCCTGGCGCAAGGGCGACGCGGCCGCCCGCAAGGCCCGGTTTGGCCAGCACAAGGGCGACGACCCCATCCCTCCGGTGGCCGAGGTGGTGGCGCGGGACGCCATGCTGTTCTGCTTCGACGAGTTCCAGGTCACCGACATCGCCGACGCCATGATCCTGGGC